>JADKJP010000001.1 GCA_016720935.1 Bacteroidota bacterium | reverse complement strand
TTTTCTCCAGTAATAAAGACACTTCGAGCATTCGCTTTTCTTTGGGGGCAAAAGCGAACTGCGAACTCAAGGAAATTTTTGTCCTACAAGTTACCAATTTACTATTTGTTAGCTGATTTTTGCTGGTTTTCTTCGATCGGCCTTGCATGGCTTTATCAAAAACCAACCAAAGTGATTGAACGGGTTTCAGAAAGAAACAATTGTTCCGTTCCAAATCCTGCGTCAAAACATTTATGAATTGACCAAAACCCGTAATACTGGTGGATGCTCGGAACGAGGAACAGAGTTTTGACCACTTAAAGGCTAAGTTGAATCAGTTTTTTTGACCAGCAAAGGCAGCCGGAGTCATTCAAAGCGCTTCTGTAATGTTCCGGGCAACAGTCTGATGGAAAATGGTTTAGCATAAATCCTTCTGAAACATATAGTCCGGGAAGTATCATGAAGGTGGTAACCATGATTTGTTATCTAAAAAATGTTGAAAGCAATCCATCCATTTTAAGATTCTTCTCATGCGTCATTTTGGTGAGATTTCTCTCCCGAATTGATTCTTAACCGGAAATGTATTGGTACCCGGCAATTATTATAAAGTAAAGATCTCATCGCTCAAATGATCATTTATTCAGATAATGACGCAGCTGCATTATTGAACAGAGATGTTGATTTTATTGCATATCAAAACATTTTAAAGGATCTTGAATTGCCGATTCCCGGCAAGTCCAGACGAATTATGAATTAACTGTAAAGGAATGCTCCCGCCTTCTCAGGGTTTTGTATAATTCCTCTGTCCTAAAGCCTGAAGCCTCAGAATACGCGCTTCAATTATTACCACAAAGTGGATTTAAAACCGGCTTTTCAAAATACATGGATCCGTCATTAAAGATTGCACGGAAATTTGGGGAGCGCATCTTGCGCGAAATCCAGCAACTCCATGAAACCGGTATTTTTACTACCACGACAGACCCATGTTTCAACCGTCATGACCAAAGGCCGTGACAACAAGGTCGTACCTGAGGTACGTGCCCGGGTCAGCAGAATCGTTTATGAAAGCCTGAATGAAAACAGTGCGATGCTGAATTAGAAACAGATTATCTGTTTCTGTATTTCTTCCTTTTCATCTTCGACAATTTAAATAAGAAATTCCTTATGTTTGCAGAATCTATGAGAAAATGTTCTGCCCTTTTTCTTTGCTTTTGAATTGTTTCATATTTCTGCTGAATCCGGTATTTGCTCAGGAACCAAAAAAAATTGAGCTCCTGAATGCGGATGTCAGCGAATTTGATCAGAGCATCAATGCGAAAGCAACCCGTTTATTGGGAAATGTCGCATTCAAGCATGAAAATGCAATTATGCATTGCGATAGCGCTTATCTGTACCAGGATGAAAACAGGCTGGAAGCTTTTCAGAATATCAGGATTACACAGGGGGATACATTGACATTAACAGGGAAAAGATTACTCTACGATGGCAACACACGACAAGCACAGGTATTTGAAAATGTCGTCCTTGAGCGATCAACGTATGACCCAAGGACTCCCTGCCTGGATTATGACCTCGGAACAGATATCGCCTTTATAAAGACAGTAAAATATTGTCGCCGGCGAAAGCCCATTAACCACCGCCTTGGTTACTATTACAGCAATACCCACGATATGTATTTCCGTGAAGATGTATTGTTGGTGAATCCAAAATACAGAATGGAAGGCGATACACTTCGTTACAATACTCTTGATAAATCCGCCTACTTTCTTGGACCTACCTGGTTGCATTCAGCAAAAATGTGATCTATTGTGAAAGTGGTTGGTACAATACTATCAAGCAGACATCTTCATTTCATAAAAACGCTTATCTGCAAACTGAAACACAACTGTTGCGTGGTGATTCTGTACTCTATGACAGAAACTCCGGAATCGGCCGCGTCTTTGGAAACGTTTCAATTGAAGATACAACAAATAAAATTATTATCGGTGGAGATTATGGTGAACATCACGAAGTCACTGACTCCTCCTGGGTCACAGGACATGCATTGATGTCGCAGATTTTACAACAGATACTCTTTTTTTACATGCGGATACACTGCTCGCCGTTGGCGAAAAAATCAATGGAGATACTGCCGCATCTAAAAGAAACATGTACGCCTTCCACGATGTCAGACTTTTTAAACCTGATTTTCAGGGTTCCTGTGATTCACTTGTTTATAATTTCAGAGATTCAACAATCCGAATGTTTTATCAACCGGTACTTTGGTCGGGACTCAACCAGTTGACTGCTGATTCTGTTACTCTCCAGACCGCTAATTCCGAAATTACGCATATTCATCTGGTGAATAATTCTTTTATTACTTCACGGGCTGACAGTGTCTCCTGGAAATTCCGGACTCACTTAAATTCAATCAGATCAGGGGAAAACGGATGACTGGTTTTTGAAAAGAATGAGTTGGTTAGAATTAATGTAGAAGGAAACGGCCAGACGATCTATTACGCCAAGAATAAAAGAGAACAGAACTTCGCAGTAAACCGGGCAGATTGTAGTGACATGATCATTTTCGTGGATAAAAGCAAAGTGAAAACAATTACGCTGCAAAACGATCCCGACGGTACCATGTATCCAATTCATGAGCTTGCAACAACTGAACTTCGACTAAAAGGATTTTCCTGGCTTGAAAATAAGAGGCCAAAATCGAAAGCTGATCTTTTCTCTGCAGCGGACAGGAAATAATTTTTGTGGGCTCCGTTCCTGACTTACTCTTTCCTTAAACTAATTTCAGCTAGTCAGATATTCTTCCATGAATATTTTCAGGAGAATTAAAAAGTAGGATAACAATAACGGACCAAAAATAATCCCGGATACTCCAAACAATTGTAATCCACTAATCACTCCCACAATGGTGATAATCGGATGTACATCCGCGAATTTTTTCTGAAAAATAAACCTGAAAATATTATCAATGGTTCCGATGATCGCGACACCAAATATTCCTATTGCTATTCCCTGCCATGTTTGCCCTGCGGACAATTGATAAATGGCTGCAGGCAACCAGATCAGCATGGACCCGACCACCGGAAAAAAAGAGAAGAATCCTGTCATTACTCCCCAAAACAACGGATCAGGTAAGCCGAATATCCAATAACCGAGAGCTGCCGCCCCTGCCTGAATGATGGCAAGTAAAGGCGATCCTAATGCATTCGAAAATGTTTGTGATTCCAGCTCTTTCGAAAATCGAGAAAGCTTATCCTGTGAGAAAGGAAGGTAATCCTCTAATAATTTTTCCAGCTTTCCCGTATTGATGAGCATGTAGTAAAAAAAGAAAAACAAAAGCAGAATATTGGTAAGAATGATCATTGATTCCCCAAGAAAATTCGTGATGAATCCTGCAGCTTCCGACTGAAGTTTAGCGATGTTGCCAGTGGTCATAGCCGAAATCCGGTCATACGCTGAAAACTAATGTCCGCATCTTTCAGAACTTTCATGGTGATAGATCCTTCATTAAAAAAAATCGAGAGTTTCGGAATGATCATATAACTCATAGCCAAAATCGGAATCATCACCAGAACAAGAGAAAGTAAAATGATGGACATCGCTGCACGCCAGGGTTTCCATTTTCGTTTCTCCAACAATTTGCGCATCATTGGACGGAACAACACATAGAGAATTATTGCTCCAAGAATGGCATCCAGAAATGACCGAAGTGTATACCCAATGAGAGCGGTTGTAATTATTAATGCAACAAGTACAAACTGATGCGTAAATCTTTTCTTGATCCAATCTGAGGCCATAAAGAGAAATGATTGAGAGTGTAAAGATACGGATTGATTGAATATTTTATCTTTGAAAACTCATGGAAACACCAACACAAATACGTGTAGACAAATGGCTTTGGGCAGTCCGGCAATACAAAACCCGGTCACTGGCTACCAAAGCATGCGAACAAGGCAAAATTATCATTCAGGGACAAGCGGTAAAACCTTCCCGTCATGTTAAAATTGGCGAAGAAATTAAATTAAAAAGAACCGGATTGGTGAAAACACTGAAAGTCCTGAACCTGACTTCAAACAGGCTAAACGCGAAACTGGTACCTGAATATGCCGAAGATCTGACCCCACCGGAAGAAATCGCTGCTTACAAGGCAAGGGCATCAAGAGTTACTATTTTCAGGGATCCCGGAACAGGCAGACCTACCAAGCGGGAACGCAGGGATCTGGATGATTTTATGGGTGAATATTGATAAATGGCAGTTTTTCCTCATTCAGTTCTTTCAATAAAAATTGCTTCTCTGCGTTTTTGATTTGTTGATATTTTCTTGAAAAATCAGGTCTTTCCTGACCGGTTCCGTGACGTAGAAGACCTACTTTTGTGCTTCTCAAATCCCCGGAATTCCCCAAACATTTCCAAACTATGCGCAGCACTCAAGAATTGCAAAAAATTGCTTCTCAGGTGAGAAGAGATATTATCCGTCAGGTTACAGTCGCCAATTCCGGGCATCCTGGCGGTTCCCTTGGTTGTGCGGATTTTCTTGTTGGATTGTATTTCGGAATCATGAATCACAACCCGAAAGCTTTTTCGATGGATGGTAAAACAGAAGATCTGTTTTTCCTGAGCAACGGACATATTTCCCCTCTCTTTTATAGTGTTCTCGCGCGTTCAGGTTATTTTGAGGTCAAGGAACTTTCTACTTTCCGATTGATTAATTCCCGGCTTCAGGGTCATCCGGCTACACATGAAAAGCTGCCGGGAATCCGTGTTGCAAGCGGATCACTTGGTCAGGGAATCAGTGTCGCTATCGGAGCAGCGCTTACAAAAAAGCTGAATGGTGACTCCAGTACAGTGTTTTGCCTGTGTGGAGATGGCGAAATGGAAGAAGGTCAGATCTGGGAGGCAGTAATGTATGCCGGAGCGAAAAAAGTTGATAACCTTATTGTAACAGTGGATGTGAACAATCAGCAAATCGATGGCTCCATTGAACACGTTATGCCTTATGGTGATCTTCGACCAAAATTTGAAAGTTTCGGTTGGGAAGTTTTAACAATGGACGGAAACAACATGCAGGAAGTAGTGGACACTTTGCAAAAGCAAAATCCGGAACGGGAAAACAAAAACCGGTCATGATCCTGATGAAAACGGTAATGGGACAGGGTGTAGATTTTATGATGCATACTCATAAATGGCATGGTGTGGCTCCAAATCCGGAACAAACAAAAACCGCTTTGGCGCAATTGGAAGAAACGCTTGGAGATTTCTGATGCGTTCTGTCTCAGGTAATACAAATACAAACCGGGGGATTTTTCAAATCATACTTATTGAAAACTGTGCTTCAAAATAAAACCTTAAGACAACTTGCGATTTCACTTCTTCAGAAAAGAATGGTCGTGTTGTTTTTGTTTTTCTTTGTATGTACGTCGAACAATTATTCCCAGCAGGCAAAAAAACAAAAAACCCCTACCCTTACGCGGATCGAATTCCTTTTCGATGCTTCCCAAAGTATGTATGGAAGATGGCAAAGCGGTGCTAAAATTGATATCGCACGTTCACTGATGAACAAGGTTCTTGACAGTCTCCGCTACATTGACAACATTGAACTCGCTCTTCGTGTGTATGGTCATCAGAAACCTTATCCACCACAGGATTGCGATGACAGCCGACTGGAAGTACCATTTTCGAAAGGGAATATTTCAAGTATTCAGCAAGTATTGAAAAACCTGGTTCCAAAAGGAACAACACCAATAGCGAAATCACTTGAGTTATGCGGAAATGATTTTCCTCAAAGCCCATCCCGAAACATCATCATTCTTGTAACCGATGGAATTGAAGAATGTGGCGGCGATCCCTGCGCTATTTCCCAGGCTCTTCAGAAAAAAGGAATTTTTCTAAAACCATTTGTCATCGGTATGGGAATCGATGAAACATGGAAAAAAACTTTTGAATGCGTTGGCCGCTATTTTGACGCAACAAACGAAGTAACTTTCAAACAAGCCCTCGATGTGGTTATTTCACAGGCATTGAATTCCACCACCATGCAGGTGAATCTTCTGGACATGGCCCACAACCCAACGGAGACCAATGTCAACATGACTTTTTACGATCGCTGGAATGGAGAAATTAAATACAACTTTATTCATACCCTGAATTCAAAAGGTAATCCGGATACACTGGTGATTGATCCGTTGCCGATTTATAAAATTGTAGTACATACGATTCCGAGTGTTTCGCTTGACTCAGTTGTGCTGACACCCGGAAAACATACCATAGTTGGGATTGACGCGCCGCAGGGTTTCCTCACTCTGAAATTTGACGGCACTTCGGAAATTAAAAAACCACTTGCCGTTGTTCGCCAGCATGGTGAAATGAAAACTTTGAACGTTCAGGATTTTAATACAACGGAAAAATACATTGTCGGAAAATACGATCTCGAAATCCTCACCTTGCCACGAATCAATCTTGAAAATATCGACATCAGCCAGAGCAAAACCACAACCTTACAAATCCCGCGTCCGGGAATGGTGACCATCATCAGCAATAATCAGGGTTACGGTAGCCTATATGTGGAAGACAAAGGAAATCTCAAATGGATTTACAATCTCGATGACAATCTGAACAAAGAAACCATAGTCCTTCAGCCGGGAAAATATCACGTAGTTTACCGGTCTAAGAATTCCAAAGAATCCATTTATACCATTGAAAAAGATTTTTCCATTGTTTCTTCTGAATCCAATATTATTGTCCTGAATCAATAAGATCCACAAACTAAGAAATCACGACCCATGAAAAAATATCCATACACAGAAAAGAAAGACACACGTTCCGGTTTTGGAGCAGGATTACTTGAACTCGGAAGATCAAATCCGGATGTTGTGGCTTTGTGCGCGGACCTTACAGGTTCATTAAAAATGGACGCTTTTGAAAAGGAATTTCCAAATCGTTTTTTCCAGATTGGAATTGCCGAAGCGAATATGATTGGAATTGCAGCCGGTATGACCATCGGCGGGAAAATCCCTTTCACAGGAACTTTCGCGAATTTCTCTACGGGAAGGGTTTATGACCAGATCCGACAATCTGTGGCTTATTCGGATAAGAATGTGAAAATTTGTGCTTCCCATGCTGGGATTACCCTTGGAGAAGACGGAGCTACTCATCAGATCCTTGAAGATATCGGAATGATGAGAATGCTTCCCGGAATGGTTGTTATCAATCCATGTGATTTCAATCAGACAAAAGCAGCTACAATCGCGATTGCGAAACATCATGGTCCGGTTTACCTGCGTTTTGGCCGGCCGGTTGTGCCGAATTTTACACCAGCAGATCAAAACTTTGAAATCGGAAAAGCAGTTCTCCTCAATGAAGGTAGTGATGTTTCCATTTTCGCGACAGGCCATCTGGTCTGGAAGGCACTCGAAGCATGCGAAATTCTTGAATCAAAAGGGATTCGTGCTGAAATTATCAATATACATACGATTAAACCACTGGACAAAGCTGCAGTCTTAGCTTCAGTTCGGAAAACAGGATGTGCCGTTAGCGCTGAGGAACACCAAATGAATGGAGGTTTAGGTGATGCTATAGCTCAGGTGCTTGCTTCAGAATTCCCTTCTCCGCTTGAATACGTGGCTGTAAACGATTCATTTGGAGAAAGCGGTACACCGGAACAATTGATGAAGAAATACGGTCTGGAAGCCGAAAACATAGTACTAGCTGCTGAAAAAGCAATCAAGCGCAGAAAACCAGAACTGACACACTCCTGATCCATCCCCGAAAACTAGGGTTGCCGGGGTTTAAATTTTAGAATGACTGAATACACAGACCTCGAGTTGCTGGAGCAATTTCGGGAAGAATCTACCCGGCATTTTGCATTTAATTTACTGGTTCGTAAATACCAGCAAAGGTTGTATTGGCATGTCAGGAGGATCGTCATCGATCATGAGGATGCCAATGATGTAATTCAAAATGTTTTCATCAAGGTCTGGAAATCACTCCTTTCTTTTCGTGAAGATTCCCAATTGTATACATGGCTTTACAGAATTGCCACAAATGAATCCCTCACTTTCCTGAATCAGAAAAAAAAACGTTTTGCCATCCCATTTTCAGATGTTGAATACGAACTCTCCAATTCACTAGCCAGTGACCCCAATTTTTCAGGTGAAAAAATCCAGATGAAATTGCAACAGGCAGTTCTGAAACTTCCCACCCAGCAACGTATCGTTTTTAACATGAAATACTATGATGGAATGAAATATGAGGAAATTTCAGCGATTTTAGGGGTTACAGTAGGGGCCTTAAAAGCTTCTTACCATCATGCGGTTAAAAAAATCGAAAAATACCTCACCGGAAATTAAACCATTTCAGCTTTATTACATCCAAAGAAATTGAATACCTGAATGAAAAAATAATCAATCCATACACAACGAAAACGAAAAGCTTTCTCCTTTGCTGGAATCAATGAAAGATCAGCAAGGCTTTCGCGTGCCGGATGGTTATTTTGAAGAATTACCCGGTCTCATCCAATCTCAGATTCAACAATTACCTGATTTTGAAAAATCAGCTGTCGTTAATCCGTTTTCAGTTCCGGAAGGATATTTCGAACAATTGCCACTCGCGATCAGCAATGCAATTGAAGAAAAGAAAATTCGGTTTTCAGTTTGCGCACTTTCTTCGCGGTTCTTTTACGACCAAGGGTGACTATAGCATTCGCTTCCCTCCTGCTGATTTTCTTCATCAGCATACGGTTTTTCACCAGGGAGATTTCAGTTAGTGTACCGGCGACAGAATTCTCAATGCAGGATCTCGATAATTCACCTGTCCTTGATGAACTTGACGAATCTACTCTCATGGATCTTCTCGCAGAACAAAACCAGGACATTTCCGTAGAGGATCAGAATGATAACATCGAACAATACCTGATTGATAACGATATTGATATTTCACAATTAGAATCAAGATTATAATGAAAAAACAAATTCTACTCTTCCTTGGTGTTTTCATTCTGAACACTGCCGCTTTTTCTCAGGGAAACCCACCTCCTGTGAAAGAACGACTGGAATCCATGAAAGTCGGTTTTCTCACTGAACGGCTGAATTTATCTCCGGAGGAAGCCAAAGTTTTTTGGCCTGTTTACAACCGCTATCAGGATGAGCTCGAACAATTGCGGAAATCCAGAAGAGAAAACCTGATGAATGCCCGTTTGAATTTCGATGAAATGAGCGACGCGGAAGTAGAAAAAACCATTGATAACGAATTGATGTTCCGCCAGAGCGAACTGGATGTAATGAAGAAATACAATCCCCAGTTTAAAAAGGTTCTTCCTGTAAAAAAGGTGGCTAAACTTTTTAAAGCCGAAGAAGATTTCAAAAGAAAACTAATCGATATGATCCAGGATCGTAAGGATGAACGTCGCCAGGACAGAAGAGAATTACGAGGAAAATAACCCTACCCCTTGAAAGCAGAAAGGGCCAACAGTTTGTTGGCCCTTTTTATTTGATATTATGTCTCGTCCTGAAATAAGTTGACACAAAAGTTAACTTATATGAGAAACAAAGGTGCTTCGGCAAAAGAGAAAAGGACTCAACGGGATTATAGTTTAGCCTTCAAATTGCAAGTTGTAGATGAAGTCGAAAAAGGGCTTATTACGTACAAGCAGAGTCAAAAACAGTATGGTATCCAAGGAAAAAGTACGGTCTTGACCTGGTTAAGAAAACATGGTACATTAGACTGGAAAAGCAAAACGCCTGTGAAATCAAAACGACCCCCTAGATCACAAATCAGTGAATTGGAAAAGAAGATCAAACGATTAGAGGCAGAAAAAGAAATTCTTAACCGAGCCATTGATATCGCAGATGAAACTCTTGGAACTGATATCCGAAAAAAGTATTTGCTCCTGTCGTTAAAAGCTTCCGAGGAACAGGAGAAAAAAAGCGATCAACCAAACTGATAGCGACTGCACTTGGCTTTACCAGACAATATTTTTATAAGCTGGAAAATCAGACTGCACAGGAGGCGCAAAAGAAAATTGCAGTTAAAAAGCTGGTCGATCAATACCGTAAACTCTTGCCCAGATTAGGAACGCGAAAGCTGTATCATCTTTTTAAAGATCAGCTTAGGGAATTACAAATCAAATTTGGTAGAGATAAACTCTTTGATTTACTACGAGAACTGAATCTGTTGATTCATCCAAAACGGAGATATGTGCAAACAACAATGAGTAAGCATTGGCTTCGGAAATGGCCTAATCTGATTAAAGACATGACCATTGAAAAACCGGATCAGGTATGGGTAAGGATATCACCTATATTAAGACTGAAGAAGGAAATTGCTACTTGAACATGATCACAGATGCTTTTAGTAGAAAGATCGTAGGTTACGCAGTAGATAGAACTATGGAGACTTCCAGTATGATAGAAGCATTAAAAATGGCGGCTAATAATAAAATACACCAAATATCTACCATTCATCATTCAGACAGAGGATTACAGTATTGTAGCAAAGAGTACAGTGAGTTAACCTGGAAGAACAACATTCAATTGAGTATGACAGAAAACTCTGATCCCTATGAAAATGCGTTAGCTGAACGGATGAACAGAAGCATAAAAGAGGAATTTGGTTTAGACAGAAAGTTAAAATCACTGCAGCAGGTATGCGAATTGTTAAAAGAAAGTATATATTTATACAACACAATCAGACCACATCTGTCATTGAAAATGAAAACGCCAGAGGAAGTGTATTTAAATAAAAAATCCCGATTACCTCAGGCAATCGGGACCATTTAAAATTGTCAACCTATTTTAGGACGATTCATTAGTTCAAGCTACTTTCACTGTATACAATTCCTTTAGTTTTTCAATCACAAAATCAATCTCTTCTTTTGTATTGTACTTGCTAAATGAACAACGCACAGAAGGACGATCGACTTCTCCATAAATTGCCTTCAACACATGTGAACCCGCATTACTGCCTGAAGAACACGCGCTGCCACCGGAACATGCAATACCAGCAATATCCAGATTGAACAGTAACATTTCCGAATTTTCAGAAGGTGGAAAAGCGACATTTAATACGGTATACAAACTCTCATCACTGGCCGAATCACCATTGAACTGAATGCCCGGAATGTTTTCAACCAGCTTTCCAATCATGTATTTTTTCAGACCTAGAATATGTTGACGATGCTCTTCCATGTGACCTGTGGCCAATTCCAGAGCTTTTGCCAGTCCCACAATTCCATAAACATTTTCAGTGCCCCCACGCATATTTCTTTCCTGAGCTCCGCCAAAAATGAAAGGATGGATTTTTACTTTGTTGCTGATAAAAAGAAATCCAATTCCTTTCGGTCCATGAAATTTATGAGCAGCGCAGGTAATGAAATGAACATTTGTTTCTTTCACATCAATGGGAAAATGTCCCATGGTTTGCACCGTATCACTATGAAACAATGCATCATACTTTTTACAGAGTTCGCCCACTTCTTTCAAGGGAAGAACATTTCCCAATTCGTTGTTGGCATGCATTAAGGACACCAAACTTCTTTCGTTCGTCTTCAATAATTCTTCGAGATGATCCAGCTTTACTTTTCCTTTTTCATCCAGATCAACATAACTGAGTTTTATCTTTCCTTCTTTTTGCAATTCTTCAACCGTGTGCAAAACCGCGTGATGTTCGATTTTTGAAGTGATGATGTGACGAATTCCTAAATCGCGAACCGCACAGAATATCGCGGTATTGTCTGCCTCAGTTCCTCCCGAAGTAAAAAAGATTTCTGAAGGAGCTGCTCGAAGAATTTTCGCTACTGTCTTTCTGGAATTTTCAATCGCGGTTTTTATTTCCCTTCCAAAAGAATGTATGGAAGAAGGATTTCCAAATCCCTGCTTGAGAACAGGAAGCATCGCTTCATAAACTTCCTCATCGAGGGGCGTGGTCGCAGCGTTGTCGAGATAAACTCTCATGTGGCTAATACAGCTTTTGTGGGCAAGCCCGGAATTAACAATAAATTTTTATCAACGCATTGACTTCTCGCTGATCATGTCTTTGATGTCAAAATGATTTTTCGGCCAGATTTTCAGCAGTGGTCTGGCTTTGACTTTCCGCATAGATCCGGATAATAGGTTCAGTATTGCTTTTTCTGAGATGTACCCATTCCTTGTCAAATTCAATCTTCACTCCATCAATGGTGTTGATGGGTTGTTTTTTGTATTTGGACTGAATACCTTCCAGGATCTTGTCAACATTGATTTCCGGAGTGAGCTCAATTTTATTCTTTGAAATATAATAGTTGGGGTAAGTCGCTCTTAGCATGGAAGTTGTTTTTCCTGTTTGCGCAAGATGTGTCAGGAACAAAGCGATACCAACCAGAGCGTCACGACCATAATGCAATTCAGGATAAATGATACCGCCATTTCCTTCTCCACCGATCACAGCATGATTGGCTTTCATCGCTTCCACTACATTTACTTCACCCACCGCGGCGGCAAAATATTTGCCTCCCGCTTTTTCAGTGACATCACGCAGCGCACGTGTACTCGAAAGATTGGAAACAGTGTTTCCTTTTTTATGTTTCAGAATATAATCAGCGACTGCTACCAGAGTATATTCTTCCCCAAACATTTCACCATCTTCACACACCAGCGCGAGACGATCTACATCCGGATCAACAACAATTCCGAGGTGCGCGTTTTTCTTTTTTACTTCTTTGGAAATATCTCCGAGATGCTCCGGTAATGGTTCCGGGTTGTGAGGAAACTGCCCTGTAGGTTCACAGTACAATTCAATAATTTCTTCTACGCCAAGCGCTTTAAGCAATACAGGAAGCACAATGCCACCGGATGAATTCACGCAATCAATAACGATCCGGAATTTACGGGCTTTGATGGCTTTTACATCCACCAATGGCAGAGAAAGGATTTTCTCGATGTGTTTGAGGTGATAATGAGGCTCGGTTGTATACTTCCCGAGCTTGTTCACTTCCGCGAAACTGAAAGCATCCTCATTCGCGATCCGCAGTACTTCAGCACCATCGGCAGCTGAAATAAATTCGCCGAGGTTATTTAAAAGTTTTAAGGCATTCCATTGTTTGGGATTATGACTGGCAGTGAGAATGATCCCACCGTCAGCTTTCATATCCTTCACCGCCATTTCAACCGTTGGTGTTGTTGAAAGCCCGAGATAGATAACATCGATGCCAAGTCCCTTCAACGTACCAGCAACGAGATTTTGTACCATCTCTCCTGAAATGCGGGCATCACGGCCAAGTGCGACAACAGGTCTGCGATTACTTTTCGGTAAATTACCCATGAGCCAGGTGCCATAGGCCGCGGTGTACTTAACAATATCTACAGGTGTCAAACCTTCTCCGGGTTTCCCGCCAATTGTCCCTCTGATTCCTGAAATTGATTTGATGAGTGCCAAACTGATTAAATTTATAGGGTAAAAATCAAGGATACAAAGATAATGGCTTTCCCTGTTTTTATTCGGAATATCCGGTTCTTTTATGCTGACTTTTCAACGATTCGGGTGGAAAAACCGCAAAAAAAAACCGGTTCTGTTGAACCGGTTTCTCCTGGTGGACCCAGAGGGAGTCAAACCCCTTTTACTTCAGTTTACATCATTCCCGCTGAAAGATGCGCTGAAGGCCTTGTTTCCAGAGGGTGAACGCAATATGTTGTAAAGTTTGAGCATATTGTTGATAAGTTAAACTAATGTAATTTGGTCCCGACTTGGTCCCGACTTATCTTTACTGAATCAATCTTGGACGATTATGAAATACAAATTCTTTTTGGCTGATCCCCAATCAGCGTCAGAAACTACAATTCTGCTTTTTGTTCGGAGGACTATCAAGTCCGAAGACGGCCTGAGATCACAACGGCAAACCACCAAGATAAGCACTTCTGAACGGATCAAGCCCAAAGCTTGGAACCAACAGAAACAGCGTGTATTGGCTTCTTATTCCGGTGCTGTTGAACTGAATATCAGACTCGAAAGGATAATCAACCGGGCAAAGGAATTTAACGATAATCTCGCAAGAGATGGGCGCAAATTGTCCCCTACTCAATACCGGACTGAAATAATTGATTTCATCTTCGGGAATCCAATTGAATCGAAGCGAGACTTCTGGGATGCTTTTAACAGGTTCACTTCAGAGAAGGAAACAAAGAGAGGTCTTTCAACTATTAGAAAATACAAAAACCTTCAGCGCTTATTGGAGGAATTTTCACAGATCAGGACCGTTGATTTTGAATCAATGAACCCTGATTTCTACAGATCACTTCAAAACTACTTTGTCAAAGAGAAGAAATACGTTAATACAACCACCAACAAGAATTTCAAACTACTCAGAACATTCATGAAATGGGCAGAATTAGAGGAGCTCACAACCAATAAAGGATGGAAGGGGTTTGAATTCTTACCACAGCACAAACCGAATGTAGTTTACCTGTCGAAGGCTGAGATTGAAAGTATTTTATATTACGATTTCAGCAAATCAAATTTATCGGACGCTACTATAGAAGCCTACGAACGTGCCAGGGATCTTTTCTGTTTTGGTTGTTACACCGGGCAAAGGTGGGGAGATATTTCAAAGATCACCAGAAATCAAATCAAGGGTAATTTTTGGAGTGTTTCACAGGAAAAAACAGATACACCTGTAAGAATTCCTTTGTCTGATCCGGCCCTGTATATTCTTTCTAAGTACAAAAGTGACACCTATCCCCTTCCACGTGTTAGCAGTACGAAAGTGAATAAGCATATCAAAGAGATTGCAAGACTGGCAGGAATTGACGAACCGATTACAATAGTGAAAAACAAAGGAACCGCAAAGGAGGCGATCACAAAACAAAAATGGGAATTGTTGTTTGTTCACAGAGGCCGTTCATCATTCATCACAATCAGTCTACTTGATGGAATGCAGCCTGAAGTTATTATGAATGTTTCAGGTCATACAGACTATAAAACAATGCAATCCTACATCAAGATCACTGAAAAAATCACTGAATCTGAAGTCAATAGAGTTTGGAATAAAAAGCCAGATTCAAACATGAAAGTAGTTTAACCAACATAAATTTTCACATTTCTAAAATCAAACACCGATGAAAACCACAGCCAGAAAATCAATTTCATTGCCAGTGAACAAACCATCTGTTGAAGTACAACAGCAAGAATTCAAATACTCAAAAGAACTACTGACAATTTTTCATGCCGCCCTTGATATTGTAGGGATACAGAGTGCGGAAAAAACAACGGAAGAGCTGAATACAATGTTTGAGCTTGCATTAACAGATCCAAATTATGCTGCCCAGGGCACTAAGATCGCTGAAAAACTGACCCTTATCAATAACCTTACAGCAAGCCTCCGAAAAATTGAAGGTGCAATAAACACAATTCCAGAAAACGAATTCAACAAGCTATCAGCTCAGTACATGGGCTTACAAAAATAGTAGTACATTTTTGCGCCCGGTTCTTAATTGTTCCGGGCGCGTTTACTTAAACTAATTTCTTGGACGAATGGAAAGAGAAAAAAAAAGTTTTAGTGATTTTGCGGACCAAAGTTATTATTCATTGGTTTTTAAAAATGAAGCTCGTAAATCGAAATTTCAGATTGAGATTGATGAATTAAGGAGCGAAGCAACAGATTCAGATTTTACATATTTGAATTCTCGGGTTGAAGGCGAATTCATTCACAATTTCAAGAATTTCTTTTTGGAGTTTCAGGATTATATAAAATTTCATCTTGATGAATTCAAAGGAGAAAAACGGGATTTTATTCAACACCTTACTAACAGTATTCATGCTTCGATAGCGAGAACAAAAGGAAGTTTGTTTACTGAAAAAAAGAGAGCTGAAGCTGGTTTTCCAAACAACATTGCATATAGAATGCAAGGAATTAAAGAAAGAGAAACAATACTGGCTTGGATTCAAAGCGACTTATTGCCATTGTTTAACGCAAGCGCCAGTCTGTCACCCGTAAAAAACAGGAATAAGGTTATTGGAACAGTGCTTTATTTAATTTTTACAAAAGAACTTCAACGTGATATCCCATACCATGCCCCGTTACTTAGAATTGAAGTTGAAAAACACTTTTCTGAATGGGGAAGCTTTTCAAATAAGGATATTCAAAATATTCAAGGTGCAATTCGAAAATTTTCTGATGTAGCAGCACCAATACACACAAGTTACACTCAAAACGAAGAACGAGCTGTTAAGGGAGTTCTTTCTAAATTCAATTATACAACTGCTTTGTCTATCGCAAACAGAGAAGTAAGGTATTTACACAAATCCTGATTAGTCCCTAAGTTCCCTAACTTAGGGTGGTTCTGGCACAATATGTTTGTACTTATAAATTGAAGTATAAGCATGAAAGCTGCAATTCTGTCACCAGAAGAAATCGAAGATCTTATTCAACGAGGCGCCAAAGCCGCGTTAACTTCCTTCCTTACCTCCCATCCTGATTTTAAGAAGCAACCTACTAAGGTCCAGGAGCAAGATTCGCTTTTGACTACAAAGGAGCTGCAGGAGGAATTGAAGGTTTCGCGCGTTACTATCAATGCATGGATGAGGTCCGGAGAAATCCGATTCAAGCGCATTGGTCGCAGGGTATATTTTTCGAGAGCTCAAGTGATGGAGATGAACAGCGCGAAGGGGGGCCGGAAGCATGGGCAATAGTTCACCTGCTTTTCAATTTTATCCTGGTGACTGGCTCCGGTCCTTACGTGTTACAATGATGACACACGAAGAGCAAGGAATATACATGAGGCTGTTGTGCTATTGTTGGTTAAACGGTTCAATTCCCAAAAACACCAAACAACTAAAGTCGCTTGTAGGTGGTCGGTGCAAGCAGCAAAGTATAGAAAAAGTTAAAGAAATGTTCACACAAGACCCAAGCCATACTGAAAGTCTTGTGCATGACAGGTTAGAGTCGGAAAGAATAAAACAGGCAGATTTCAGAGTAAAAAGGTCGAAAGCTGGAAAAAAATCTGCCGAAAGGTTTAAACGGATGAACAACACATGTTCAACAAGTGAACAACAAGCGGACAACTCTTCATCTTCATCTTCTGATAGGAACGGTGTTGTTGAAAATGGAAATTATAAACCAGTGAAGGAGCTGAACCAATGAGAGCTGAAAATAAAAAAATCTGGTTTCAGCCTCTTGACATAAAAGACAGGCTTGATGAGATAAAGCGCACCGGTAATTCTCGCGGCAAATCAACTGGATTCAGTAGCCTGGACGATCACATGACACTCATGTTACGGACCACCCTGTATTTTTACGGCGCTCCATTCTCAGGAAAATCTGAAATAATTTACGACCTGCTTATTTACTGCATACAAGTTCACGGATGGAGGGTTGCAATTTTTTCACCTGAATCCGGATCAAAAGAAGAAATTCTTGCGGAAATAATATCTAAAGTAAACAGACGGCCTTTTTACAAAAATCAGGACGGTAATGTTTCCGAAGATCAGATGTATCGGACTGTTGCCGAACTACAGGATAAACTTGTCATCATTGATCCAGGCTACAATGACATAACGCCTGACCAATTTTATGAGCTTATTGACGAGGCCGAAAAGCAAACCGGAAAAATTCAGGTTACTGTGATAGATCCTTGGAATGAGTTAAAGCATGATTTCGGAAAAGCAAACAGGCAGGATCTGTATTTGGAAGAAAAGCTTGGTCTGATCCGAAGGAATGCGCAAGAGAAAAACAGGCTCAACATAGTTTCTACACATGTAGCCGATCAAATGTACGTGCAAGACGGGAATTCAAGATTCTACCCGGTTGCATCTCCCAGAGAAATTGCAGGCGGGCAAGCGTGGTATCGGAAGGGCATGAACATGATTTCTGTCTGGAGGCCACCGTTTGGATTGAATGACGAATCTGGAAGGCCATACGAAGAGAACGAAGTTCATCTTGTTATACAAAAATACAAGCCGAAGGGAGTCGGAAAGCGCGGAACATGCACGCTTTATTTTGATAAATATTCCAATCGGTATTATGAAAAAATAGATGAAGTCAGGAGGTTTCCTGCATCATGAATATAGAGGCACTGGCTCAAACATTCGAGCCCATCAATAAGATGAAGGCCGACATGCTTGAAATCGAATTAGCACACAGTCTTGGAGATAGACTCGACTTACTTCAAAAATTAAAGTTGTTGTTTGAGATTTATCACGAGGCCTACGATCAACTGAATATTGCTTTGCCGGCAGCCATATCGCTGAGTAAACAAAATAGACAATACGAAAGCAAATTACTTGACACCCTATCAGAAATTGAACGACTGAAACTTGAATTAGAATTCCAAAAATAAGACCACAATGATAAACCCACTAACCAAGAAGCTTCAAAAGCAAATTCACCGGCTCGAAAGCGAGCGCGATGAAGTTACCAAGACATACAAAGCAAGGATCAAGGTTATCTCCTCAAAAATCCACTGGCTTCGTGATCAGGTTGCCAATAATAGTGCCCGTTAAAATAACGGCAAAATATCGGGTACAGAAAAAATCAATTAGCGAAGAGATACGCACACGCGTTACAAGGACAATAAAGCAAGGGACAATACAAATGATACAACTCACCAACTCGAAAGATATCGTTCAAAATTTGGAGCCACTGCGCTCTAAAAGCGGGTATTCTTTGACCCGTGTCCATGAATCAGAAAAGGGATTCATTTACGAAGAGGTATTTAATGCATCCGGAAAAATCCATGGATATGAAGTTTTCAAACGAATAACATTCGGTGCATTCAGTATTGCGGGCAAAAGCTTCCCTGCAGGTACACGGTATCCAGGTAACGAAGATTTCGGGAAATGGGCATGGAGTGTTCATAGCTCCTCCCGGGACTGAAATAAAGGAATCCATAAACTTGAATAACAATCGATTGAATCCGAGACATCAAAATAACGGGACCACCAAGGGACCTAAAAAGCAGAAACCCGGCTTTTTACGCAGGTAAAAGACCGGGTCCTGATCAAAGCTTGGACGAATTGATAGATCAAATGTACATGAAAAAAGCAAGATTCACCACAACAGAATTTCTTCTTGATGTAGTTCAGGACCCGAGTTATCATCCAATTATGAAGGAATGCGAAAACACATTCCCAGGCGTAAGCACAATGTTGAGAGAGGCAGTTAGCGGCTACAGGCCAGATGGAATTGAAATGAGTATTGATTCGCATGAGGGAATCATATCAACAAGGTTTGGGCTTGTAAATGAAGTTGGAAGTAGATGTGAAATGATTGCATTCAAGGATCAAGAATTGGGTGGGAAAATTATTGTCAGCTTAAAGTTCCGAGATATCAAGGGAAAGGAATTGCAGTCTTTCAGTTTGTCAGATTACGGTATCGAACAGTTTAAAACCGCTCTCAAGCAAATAAAAAATATTGGACTATTAAAATGAAATCAAGCTACTCCTATTCTGAAATAATTGAGCAAATCAACAGGCCTTTAAGTTATGAAGACAGGCTGATTGCTTCCGAACGTTTGTTCCCTGGGGTTATCGAATTTGTTGATGATCTATCGGATCTGCTTGACAGCAAAGGAATCACTGTTCAACTTGAAATAGATTCTTTGAATCGTGAAGTTATGGAGGTCACGCTATACAATCAGAACAGGAAGTTCATTAAATGTATCTACACGTGCAAGCGCAGTGCCAATGACGAGATTACTACCTCGCAAGAAATCGATTTATATAATTCATCCGGATTGTTAGCCCATGTATTCAGGCAGGATGATTTCAGTCGAATCACCTTTGAATTAATGTTAAACCAAATAAATATTCTCATACAGTGCATTTAAAAACCAAAACCAAAGCAATGAAAACAACAAATGAAAAAGTACTCGTCTACAAAAATGAAGATCAAATAAACAGGAGAATCCTTTCAGCAAAACAAGGGCTGATTCCTATTCAGGTATTTCTTGACGAAGCGAAAGAAGCGGGAATACCAATTTCAACAGACAACCTTTCAGAGGCGCTTCATGATCCCGAAAGATTCGCAAAACGCTATTTTGAATCTATCGCTCCCGAAACTCCCGCGCTTCCTGGTGGATTCAAAGAAAGTCGACGGTCGTTTCTTGATAGAATTGAATGGCCCAGTACGTCCAGATTTTGTCATTCCGCGAATGAGGGACTGAAACGAACTGAAAGAATTGCCGCCCCTTTGGACGCTTATGTTATTTCGGATTATGATGTAACTATTTCTGAAACATGGCTGCATTCAGTTGAAATCGAATCTTCAGTCTTCGCAGTCACAGAAAAAGAAAAAGAACTGCACGAAGCATATCAGGGAATGATTGATTCAATCACAAAGTTCAATGAATTCACGCGCAAAGAAACCGGACTGAATCGCGCTATTGACCCAAATGGCACACAAGGCGGAACACTCCGGGACTATGTTGGATTTGACAAAAATGGCGGTCTTGCTATTTCTTTGGGCCCATGGATCGATCTGGTCAAACGTCTGAAAAGTTAAAGTGAACACCTGTTGCAACAGTGTTGCAACACTTATTCAAATTCAATAAGGTAATTTAAACGAAAGAACAAAAAATGAAATCCAATGAGAAAAATTCCGGACGAATTTCTGATACAAGCGCTATGAGATTGAAGGAAAGAATCGAAAAGCTTTCCCTGGATATTGCCAGACTGGAAAAGGCGGACCGGAAAAAGCAATACCGTTCAACTAAGTCGAATAGTGAAGCGAGCGAAGTAATTGGTCGCAACACAACCGGGAGGAGGTATTTCTAATGGCAAGAAATTCAACTTCATTTAATGTTGAACGGGCAAAGCTCGCTAAACAAAAGGCAAAGCCCAGAGGTCCGGATAAGCGAAATAAACTTGCAAGAGAATTAATCACGAGCCTGATTGAATCAGAATATGACAACATTCTTGCAGCTATTGCAAAGCTCCGCAGGAGAAGCCCAGCCAGGTATCTTGATATCATGATATCACTATTTGAGTATGCAATCCCGAAATTATCAAGGGCTGAACTCGAAGTGAACAGCACCGCGGAACAAATCCTTACAATCGTTGTACCCAATGAAGATACCAGATTAGAAATTGAAAAACTAAAAGCGTCAGTCCAACACCCTCCTACTCAAGGATCACAGCAAACTGTTATCGGGCCGACAGTTGAATGATTTCCTATTTAGTAAACATTAATATTTTAAACAGAAAGTAATGAGCATTGGCAGAGGTAAAAGATAAAGTCCTCCTTCAGGTGGATGTGGACATCAAAGGTCTGATCACCGGAATTGCAACAGGAAGAGAGAGCCTTCAGAAATTATTCAAAGAACAGGCAGAGGTAGCAAAGCAGATGAGCCTGCTGGCAGCTGCCGGAAAAGAAGCCACTCAGGAATTTAAGGACCTTCAGCGTGAAGCCATCCTGCTTGAGCAAAAAGAAAAAGCCTTAACCACAGAAATCCGCAACCAGGAGAAGGCGGTACAGCTTTCTCTCGCCGCTGATCAAAACAAACAGGACTCGCTTCGTCAGCTTCAGAACCAGCTCGCGGCAAGTATCCGGGAATGGAATCTGCTTTCTGAATCGGAACGCGAAACATCAGAACGCGGAAAAGCTCTGTCTGCTTCCATTACTTCTCTCAATACAAAGCTGAAGGAGCAGGAAGCAAGTACCGGAAGGAATCAGCGGAATGTCGGTAACTATGCCGGAGCTCTTGAATCGGTAAAGCAGAAACTTACAGAGCTTGCTAACCTGAAAGCCGATATCAACAAAGCAGGTTTTGAGAATGCGCAGAATACGCTGGATGATATCAACGCAGGAATTTCAAATCTTGCTGCTGAGTCAAAGGATAAATTTTCACAGGTTCAGGCTGCTCTTCTTGCAACCGGAAAGACGACCATCGAGCAGGCGGGTTCATTAAAGGAACTCACCCAACTCATCAAAGCATACAGTGATGCTTCACTCCTTGCAACCGATGATGTGAAGGCTCAGTTTGTTAATCTGGCAGCGGAGGCCAAGGACAAACTCGGAGACATCAAGCAGGAGATCAAAAACCTCGCTTCAGATACCTCCACATTCAATGCGATTACCGAAGGGGTGAAGACCGTTGTTGCAGGGTTCACGCTTATTCAAGGAGCTTCCGGACTTTTCGGCAAGGAGTCTGAAAATATTCAGCTCGCTATCCAGAAGACAGCATCAGCACTTCTGGTTCTGAATTCAGTTACCGAGATCACCAATGCGCTGCAAAAGGAATCTTCTCTGGTAGTGAAAGCAACTGCCGCGGCTCAATTTCTCTGGAATGGTGCGCTTGCAGTTTCCACGAACCTTCTCAGGATTTTCGGTATCACCACATCTGCCACAACTGTTGGCGTAAGAATTTTCACGGCTGCTTTGATCTCGACCGGCATCGGTGCGCTGGTTGTTGGTATTGGTCTTCTGATTGCGAATTTCAGTAAGGTAAAATCAAGCATTCAAGACCTATCGGCATTCATTCAAAGCAAGGTTGGAATCTTCGGGGTTATCTTATCGCCGATTCTTCAGCTCATTTTCCTGGCCGATAAATTAATCGACATCCTTCCTAAAATAGGTAAAGCGATCGGACTACTTGACAACGATCAGGCAGAAGGACTGAAGAAAAATGCGGAGGCTCTGAAAACACAACAGGAAGCGATTGTACAGCGTTATGAAATAGAATCTCGTCTTGCCAAGGCTGCAGGTCAGGATACTGCCACAATCGAAGCAGAGAAGCTCAAAGCGCAGAAGGAGAATATCACCAAGCAAATCGGAAACCTGCTTCTCTTAAAACAGGCAAATGGTAAACTCACAGATGATCAGATCAAGGATCTGGACGAACTCAAGAAGGCCTATGTAAAAACGTATGCCGATATCGTTGTTGCTCAGAAAGAATTCGAAACGGAGAAGCAGAAAATTGCGGACAAATTACAGACTGATCTCCTTGCCATAGAAATCAAGCGCAGACAACTCGAAGGATCTGATACTACCAACCAACAACTGGAACTGGCTGAGAAAGAACGTGAGCAGGCCGTGAAAATTGCCACAGCAAAAGGCGAAGACATCACAGGCATCGAAGCAGCATTCTCACTTCGTGTTGCTGAAATCCAAAAAGAAGCTGCCGACAAGCAGCGTGCGCTCGCTTTTGATGTACGTCAGTCAATTATCGATATCACAAAGGACGGTCTTGAAAAGGAAATTGCAGCCGAACAGCTTGCTCGGGACCGGAAACTTGCTGCCGTGAGCGGGAATTCGAAAGAAGAAATTCGGATCAGAGAGAACATTCTTGAGGAAAGTAAAAATAATCTCAAGTCACTCAATCAAAAATTTGCTGAAGAAGAGCTTCAGACCCTTATCAGAAATGAAGAACATGAACTTGAAATAAGAAGAACTCTTGCTGAAGCAAAGGATCAACAAGCAATCGCAGAAGCAAGAACCCAGCTTGAAAGAAATGCAAGGGAACTTGAAGAAATAAATCATCAATCAAAATTAAAGATTGAGGCACTTGAGCTTGCAAAGAAAAAGGAACTGGCTGCAGAAGATAAACTCACAGCAGATGAACTACAGAGGATTCAGGGCACTAAGGATTTCAAGCTACTTTCTGAGCAAGAGAAAATAAATAAACTCAATGGCATTACTGAGCAAGGTGCTGTCAACAGGGAGTTAATTCAACAGAAATATGATGCATTAGAATTTGAATCGGTTAAAAGCAGTACCGATAGAATCAGTCAAGTAAAACTTGAAGGACTTAATGCACTTGCCCAGGCTGATTTAGAATTCGCAAATCTTCGCCTTGATGCAGGAGCGGAGAATGCATCCAAGGAACTGGACCTGATGATGAGTCAGCTCAATGCTCAGGAGGCTGTTGAGATTTCAAGCAAGCAACGTACCGAGGAAGAAAAGAATCTGATTCATGAGAAGTACGAAAAACTCAGAACCCAGATCACACTTCAGAATGAAGCTCAGAAACTTGGTGTCATCACAAATGCCCTGGATACAGCTGCAGGATTCTTTTCCAAAGATTCAGCCCAGTACAAGGCTCTTGCCATCTCAAAGGCACTGATCAATACATATCTCGGAGTAACGCAATCGCTTGCAGCTTACGCATGGCCTTTCAATGCCATTGCTGCTGCTGCTTCACTTGCCGCAGGACTTCAGAATGTGGATGCTATCAGAAGTCAGAAGTCAGGATTTTATGATGGTGGTTATACCGGTGACGGAAACCCTACATCCGAATCAACTGCAGTCGGGCCAAGACCTTGGACGTATCACAAGAGGGAATACGTGATTCCTCACAAGGTACTATCGCATCCAGAGGTATCTCCGTTTGTAAAGAATGTGATCGAGCCGCTCAGAAGACGCACCCATGGAAGACAGAGTGTACATCAATTTTCCGGTGGCGGCTTTGCGCCAACTGCCGGGTTTACTTCTTCTCAAAGCATCCCCGTTCCAACAACCGAGGACATGGAGATTGCATTCACCAGGGCGATTTCAAAGATGCCTGCTCCGGTTACATTTATTGAAGACATTAAATCTGCTACTGATAGAACTACCCGTCTTGCAGAAAGGCAGAAGGCATGACAAATATTTAAGAAGTTGATAGGTTTGAATTCCTATCAACGGGCCGGTACGCCATTCCGGTCCTAGTTTGTTTTGAATGATGCAATTAGCCCGGAGAAATCCGGGCTTTTTGTTTATATTTGAAATACCAAAAACTCACTTATCATGAAAAAAAATAAATATTTTCTATTGTTAATTATTAGCTTAATGTTTACATCATTGTGCGAAGCGCAAAAAGACACTCTGTATAAAAGCCTTTTGGAGAAGTTTTCAGAACGCTCTGGATCTTTAATGAAAAGAGAATTTTTTGATGTTGGAAAAATCCGGGGTATGAAAATCAAAATGATGAAAATTACCAACCTGACAGATCCAGGGAGTAAAACATTGAGTGGTGCACGGTTTGAATGTTCAACACAATATTCAGACTACATTGCGTTTGTTGATGCGGATGAGCTGGATGGACTAATAGCTTCGTTGGATTTTATTCAATCGAAAATATTTAATGATACAGCTAAAACTTATACTGAAGTAGAATTTAAAACAAGAGGAGGATTTAAATCAGGATGTTATTTCTCACAGAACGATAACAAGTGGAGCGGCTATATTCAGGTGGCTTCTTATTCAGATAAGTCCATGGTGTTTCTTGAGCAGGAAGATTTCGGTAAGTTCAAAAACATGGTAGAACAAGTCAAAGAGCTGATGAAGCAACCTTTTGTTAAATAAATATAGAAATTCGACTTGTGCTAACATAATTACTTATGATTTTTAACACAGAACTTAGAAGGTCGGCTGAAATTTACAGGTTTTACGAAGCAAAGATTATAAATATTGAGCAAGTCGGACTTATCGATAAACTGCTGAAGGGACTATTTGTTTATCGGGGTCAATCCGATGAATCCTGGAGGCTGGAATCTTCGCTTGAAAGGTTTATACGGGACTCAATAACTGCAAGAAGCGAATATACTTTTTCAGAAAAGTGGATGCTACATGAATTCAAAAGAAAGGCACATTTTTTTAATATTCACAGACCATCAGAAAATAATAACATAGAATGGTTATCGATTATTCAGCATCATGGCGGTCCTACCCGATTGATTGATTTTACAAATTCATTTTATGTTGCACTGTTTTTTGCATCAATGGAACCCAAAAAATCTGGGTTCTCTGTAGTTGGTATAAATAATGATGCAATTTTTAACAGACTCCATGATTTAAAGGTTACTTCATACGACCGCGAAGAGACAACTATTGACGAAATTTACCACCTTCAAAGAGATGTTGCGAATTCATTCATTGGAAAAGAAAGTTCAAACGTTCGGCCGGCATTGATATCATTCGAACCCGAAATATTTTCAGAAAGAATATCAAGGCAGCAAGGGTTGTTCGTATTAGGTACAGATTCAGAAATATCATTTGAAAAAAATGCAATGTCGTTCTTTGACAAGGGAAAAGAGGCAATAAATTATGAATCGATTGGAATTGAAGATTTCACTGACCTATTTCAAGACCAAAAAAGAAGGCATGAAGTAGCTTTGTATAAATTAAACTTCTCAGCCAATCTTCGAGGACCCATCAATAGAATGCTTCGGATGATGAATTTGAATTATGAAATTTTATTCCCTGGGCTTGATGGGTTGGCAAAGTCTTTAATTTATAAAAACGGTTAAAACCTGATTTATCTAAAACCACCGATTAATTCATTCACGTATTTTTCCAACAAATAACTCAGGGAGTAAACCAATTTGAAAAATAAAATATTCAAATCGTCTGGTCCGGTAATAACCCACGTAAGCCATGAAAAGAGCTTGTGGATCGTTATTGCATTACCAATACCCTCAGACAGAAACTTTATTCCATCAACTATTTGTTGAATGGTAATCTTTGATCGTCCTTTCTTTTTTCGAGCTTGTTTCTTTAGTGTTCTCATCGGTTAGATTTTGAACACACAAAGTATCTTCAGAGGGGTCTTTAAAAAAGGACAGGTGCGGTTTTGGTCCCGTAGCGGTCCATTCAAAAAAAAAACACCCGACTATCTTTTTGACAATCAGGTGTTAACGCTTTTCAAAAGTGGACCCAGAGGGAGTCGAACCCCCAACCTTCTGATCCGTAGTCAGATGCTCTATCCAATTAAGCTATGGGTCCTGAAATAGATTTTGAGGGCGCAAAGATAGATTAAAAATCAATTCTGCAAATTCTTTCAGTTTGTTCCCGGATGATAATACTTTAAAGCGGTGGGCATGAATTCTCTAAGATTTTTAATCCGGGTTTGATCACTTGGATGTGTACTCAACAGTTCCGGTGGTTTTGCTCCTCCTTTTGAGGCCATCCGTTCCCAAAATGTGATCGACTTCTGAGGATCATAACCTGCCATCGCGGCGAAAATCAATCCGAGTTTATCGGCTTCTGTTTCGTGTGTCCGTGAATATGCAAGTGTTCCTAATACAGAACCTGCTCCGTAGGCTGTCATAAAAATATTCCTGGTCTCCGCGCTTTTTTGGGACAATGCCACATCAAGCGCCATTCCGCCCAAAGTAGAAACCATCATCTGGCTCATCCGCTCATTACCATGTCGCGCAACAGCATGGGCGATTTCATGACCCATGACAATGGCCAGACTCGATTCGTCCTGCGTAACGGGAAGTAATCCACTATATACGACAACTTTCCCGCCGGGCATACACCATGCATTCACTTCCTGAGAATTTACGAGATTGAATTCCCATTTATAACCGGCAACTCTTTTTGCATAACCGTTTTGATTCATGTAACGCGTTACGGCAGCTGAGATTTTTGCTCCTACATTCTTCACCATGTTCGCATCCGCGGTTCCATTGACGGCAGGATGTTGATTGAGGAAATCTTTGTAATTGCTGAGGCTCATCGACATCAATTCACTCTCAGGTAATAAATTCATTTGCTTCCTTTTTGTGATCGGAACTTTACTGCAGGAGAACAGGAAAAGCACAAGAAAGACAGAGGAAAGAAGTTTCTTTTTCATTTGTTTGGCTTAAGTACACTGTAAAAACAAAAACCCTACCAACATCAGTTTTCTGATGAAGCGGGACGGAACAAATTAATTCGAAATTATTTGATCACGGCTGAAAGACCACGGTCACACAATGCTTCACGCATCGGGTTGAGATCAGAATAAGAGCCGGATTTCACCACACATTTACCATTGTAATGAACAATATAAGTACACTGCTCCGCCTGAAGCATGTCGTGATTGCAAACTTCTACCAATGCTTCTATCACAAAGTCAAAGGTGTTTACATCGTCATTAAATAAAACGAGATCCCGCTGGCGAGCTTCGACGACTTTTTCATCGACGACTTCTTTAAATTCCAGATCGTGTGCAGTTCCGGAAAGATTCATGGCTTATTTCTACAATTGTGAATTGTAAAAATAAATAAAATTTGGGAATAATCAATTCCGGATCTGTTTAAAAGCTTCCGAAAGGCTGATTCTCTGCCCGTTTCGAAGCGCTACGATAAAGGCGTCCTTTACTCCTTTTTCGATCACTTCCTGCTTTAATTGCAATGCAGGGGCATATTCCGTGAAAGTTCCGGCATAGAAAATATGCAAGCCACGACTGTCTGTTTCCTGATTAATCCCCTTATCGCTGATCTTTAAGAAGGATTCTACCATCTGATAGGGAACGTTGTTTTTAAAGGCTCCCAATTGAACACGGAACACAATTCCGGGCTGAACTGCTGATTCATTTGCAGCAGGAACAACAGTCTCCGTTGTAGACCTCACCACTGGCTGGTTGCTCACAGCGGAACGGGAAGAAGCTGTCTGACCGAGACCGGCAAGAGAAATTCTTCTTCCATTTCTATAGACGATGATAAAGGCATCTTTAACACCCGTATTCACTGCGATCTTTTTGGCAGAATCAGCCTGAGCAAAATAATTGTAACGGCCATTTGTGAAACGGTACAAGCCCTTTGACAAAGGTTCGGTATACAATGGTTGTAAGGTGGTCAGGATAGCCGGCGGATTCTGATTTCTATAAACTCCAACCTGGACTGCATACAATACTTCTTCAGTGGCCGATGCACCTCCAGAACTAACAATCTTTGATGCATCCGATCCATAGAATTGTCTTGCATCATCATCCAGATTCTGTAAATTGGAAACATTAAACTCTTGCGCGATATCCAGAGTTTTCAACATGGCTATTTCACGAGCAGCTTGCTGTGCATAAGCGGCTCTCAAGGCTGACTCCTCACCATTTAATTTCAAATAAGCTTCACGTAATGAGATTCTTTTACCATTGAAATAAGCAACAACGAATGCATCCTTGAAGCCATTTTTTCTAAGATCCTGTTTCACGAGATTCGCAGGCTCAAAGGTTTTAAACATCCCCACACAATATCGGATCCAGCCCGGTCGGGTGTTTTCACCGGTTACAGGTTGTAAATTCTTAAACGTTTCATCCGGTATTGGTTTGTGGAATGCTCCAACCTGAATTTTAAAGACCAGACCTTCCGGTAAGGAAGGATTCATTGGAATCGGATTCAATGTGGAATATACCGGCGCGGCGCTACGACTGAAAACTTTCACAGCCATAGAGGTTTTTTCTTCTTCTGTGAGGACTACAGCCGGACCTGCGAGGATACTCTGGATTTCGGCAACCGGACTTCCATCCATTGCAGGAGTTGTGCCTGCATCATTTCCGGATGTCTTGTTTTCAGTATCTGAGTTGGTATTTACAGCAGCAGTATTTGCTGCAGTTTCCTGTTGCGGGTTTGTAATGTTGTCAGTGACTTGTTGAGCAGAGGTAGCTTGTTTCGTTGCAGAAGGAATCACCAGTTTACTTTTTACTGATTCCAATTGCCAGGTCAGGACTTTTACTTCAGAAGTTTTTTGCTGGGCTTCCGTAAACTTCTGCTTAGACAGTGCTTCTGTCTTTTGAGATGCCTTTCCTAACTTTTCAGCTTCTTTAAACAATTTATCCTTTTCTCCCTGGTCAGATGTACGATCAGCTTTTTCTAGCAGATCCAATTGTTTTTGCTTTTGTTCTACAGCCTTTTTATTCAGGTTAATGGCTGTAGCGAAAATATTAATCGTTTCTACCTGTGCGTTATTGATATCCTTTTGGATTTTAATATAACGAGGATATTCTTCTTTTGTAGTATCCAATTGTTCCTGTACTACCGGAGAAGATGTTGTCGCGGAAGTATTCCTCTCAGTTATTGCCCCTGCTTCTTTTTCCTGAGCTGCATTATTTGTTACAGGTTGAGAAACTGAAGATTGTTGAGAAGCTGGCTGTCCTGACTCATTGGATTGCTGAGTTTTGCTTTCAGCTAAAACATTTTGAGAAGGAGTTGTATTTTCTGTGTTTTCAGGTTTTACCGCCTTATTTGATTCGGGTTGAGTTGAAGCTGGTGTTGCAGATTTTGTATTCGAAGTTGTTGCCTGTGCCGGAACTTGATTTTTTTCGGTGTTTATTAATGCTACATTCTGAGAATTATTTCCTGAAGTAGGTACAGATTTTTCAACTGTGGTATTTTCATTTGCATTCGTTTGACCGGAAGTTGTATTCTTCTGATTGTTTTCAGTAGCAACTTGATCAACCGACTGTTTTGTTTGTGTGTTCTTTGTTTCGACAGTCTGTACAGACTGATTATTGCTAACCGTATTGGATGCCGGAACATTTTTCAAACTTTCTGAATCTGAATTATTCTCAGCAGGTTTCTTTTGCCCGGAAGCTGGCTTTACCTCAGCATTTTGAGCCGTATTTGATTCGGTAGATGTGATCGGAGTTTTTTGTTCAGTTGCCACTACCCTGTTTTCATCCGTATTTATTCCAGAATCAGAACCGGAGACCGAATTGTCCGGTGCGACAATAGCCGGATTTGAAACCGTCGAATTCTGTTTCGATGTCTGATTCGTATTTTCGCCTGACTTACTATCACTCACAACAGTTTGTCCATTCGTGATTTCGGCTTTTGAGTTATTGACAGAAGGTTCAGTTCCGTTTTGTTTCTGTGCAGTAACAGGAATTGTCTCAGTTGACTTGCCGGAAATTTGATTTGTCGGAGAACTACTTGCTTTTTGTTCAGAACGAACGGCAAGTTCAGATTGTCCCGAATTATTATTTTCCAGAGTACCTGAATCGGAATTTTGATTCCTGGCAGTTGTCTGTTTATTGTCTACAGTTGAATTATTACCGGTACCGCTCGTTGCTCCTTCGGGACTTTGAACTCCCGATGTTGTTGACACAGAATGATCTTTTCTTGCAGTGTTGGATGCACTTACAGTAGAAGCGTGTGTTGATGTATAGGTTTGAACCTTATTCTCAATTTCAGGGTCAATGCGTTTCGCATCTGCCAGTTGTTTTTGTGCCTCCTGCCAGTTTTGGATAGATTCACGACTAATTGAATTTGAAACTTCAATTAAACTGTCTCTCACCGGAGAAATTTTCATGGATGCAACACGCTTTTGCAAATTCTCTGACTGTGACGCCAGTGAACGAGAACGTGTCATTTTATCTTCGTAACCTTTATAAGCTATAACGGCTTCAGGTTTTACATCCGGAATGGCGTTGAAATCAACACCTGTTGTACTCGTCGTGCTTTCGTTTTGATTTACCGGTACACTGCTGGTGCGTAATGGTGATGTATTGCTATTTTCGTTTCGTTCAGTAGCAGGTTCATTATTAGCAGCAAGATTTTGTTGCGCATTGTTGCCTTGATTTTCAATTGATCCTTGCTGAGCCGAACCATCCTGATTCGTTTTCACTGTTCCTGCAACCTGATTTTGTTTGACCAAAGGCTTCGAAGGCTGTTGTGTTGAGGCCGTTTTGCCTGATTGATTATTCACATTTTCTACAGTATTCAATGCAACTTCTGAATTTGAAGGAACCACAGTATTCTTATCTGTTGCCGGGTTTTGACCATTCAAAGTTGAATTATTCCTTTCTTCAGTTTGCGCAGATTTGGTTTGTAGGTCAGCCTGCTCTCCTTTTGATTGAATCGGAGTTTCCGTTTTGTTCTCTGAAATTTGTTGATCAGCAGCCTTGTTTCCTGTATCCCCTGAAATCTGATTCTGTGCAGTACTCTGATCTGCGGTTTCGCTTCGCTTTTCACCGGAATTTACAGGTGAATTTGAAACAGCTGGAGAATCGGATGTAATACTGTTTTGTTTATTAGTTGTAGATGAAGTACCTGAAACATTGGATGGACTTTCATTCAATGCGATGTTATTTTCACCACTTGTTTTCTCGGCATTTTTCTCCGTTGCTTTATTTCCAGATGGTTCCGCAACAACCGGATTTGCAATTTTCCCGGATTTATGTTCCTCAGTTGAATTAGTTTGTTCCGCGGAAATATTTGATTTTGTTTCTGATGTTGAAACCTGATTATTGGTTGTTACATCACCTGATTTGCCTTGTTCATTTGTTTGAGGAAGGCCAGAATTTTCCGTTGCGGAAACTTCCTGCTGATTAGGATTTCCCGTCTCACTGACCGGAATATTTACAGTCTGTGAATTTCCCTTTATTGATTTTTGATTCTTCTTAGAAGAGTTATTTGCCAATGTCTTGTTTTGTTCATTTATTAAAACAATCTGTTTGGCATCCTGCAATGCAAGTCTGGCTTCTGCCTCCCTCTGTGAAGAAAGGTCCTCAAGCAAAGACGCCTGTTGTACCAGTTTTTCTGCTTCAGAACGGGAGTCTTCTGATTGGGTTAAAAGAGCATTGGCTTTTTCTTCGTCTTTACCTTTCGACTGTTCTGATTCTGTTTTAAGGACTATAGACAAACTATCTTTCTCCGTGGCCTGTGCCCGGAGCGATTGCGCCTCTTTCTTCAGACTGTCTGCTTCCATCTCCATGGAACGCGCATCATCAAAGGCAAGCTTCGCAAGTTCATCATTGCTTACATTCACATCTATTTCTTCCGCCTTTCCCTTTTCTTCAAGTGTAACTTCCCTGGTCCGTGTTGCTTCTTCCTGCTTCTGTTGAAGCTCATCAGGAGTCATATTCTTCTCCAGATAAGGATCGTACTTTTCTTTAGGGGTCTTTTTTGAAGAGCTTAATTCTTCTGTAGTATCTTCAGGCAAATCATTTGCTGCCATCTGTGAAGCCGGAATCGGATTGTTTACGTTCGTCTCTGTAACGGGAGATGTGCGTGTATTTTTACTGATTGTTTCATTGCTGATGTCGACAGGAGATTCTGTTTCTGTTTTAGTGACATTATCTTTTCCTGAAGGAGGTGCTACATATACAACTTCATTATCAATACGAACAGGAATCAAACTGCTGGTGTCGCGGTTGGTCACATCATATGCCTTGGATTTCGTTTCTGTTGGAACATCAGACACCGCCAGTGCACCCTGATTTGAACTTGCCGTGATTGGTGTAAAGAAATTGACGAGAGTCATTTCTTCCTTTTCTTTCGATTTGTTGAGCTTAACCTCCTGGCGCAGATTTGCCATTGGCATGGAAGGTATTTCAAAAGTCTCGGCATGCGGGACATAACTGCCACCTTCAACAAGAAGAGTGTATTCATGACCGGGTTCCAATACGAGTTCATATTTACCTGTCCTTGGATCCGTTCGAACTGAAGTGATAATCCCCCGGTCACTGGTGCGCAACACAGTTACACGGGCATCACGTCGGGTAACCTGGTCAAGTGAAAAATATGTACCGGAAATGGTAACATAGTTATTGCTTACATCCCCAACCTGAATTTTATTCAGCTGAATCTTCCCGCTCCCTGCATCCATCGCGGAAACATAAGTGGCAAGATCACCTTTCATGGAAGGCAAATACAAAAAGTCATCTTCAACAGTATTAATTGGAATACCTAAGTTCTGGGGTTCCGACCATTTACCCGTATTAAAATCAAACTGACTTTTAAAAATATCATACCCTCCGATACTGTTGTGGCCACGGCTACTGAAGTAAAGTGTTCTGTTGTCTTTATCGAGGTATGGGTAATCTTCATTCTCAACAGAATTTACAGTAGCCCCTAAATTTTCAGGCTCTCCCCACTGACCATTGGTCATCTTTCTTCTCAGATAAATATCCTTACCACCGGTAGTATTTTTCCCATAGCTCGCATAATAAATGATCTGTCCATCCTTACTCATAAACATGAGCGGATTTAGTTGAAGATCTTTATCCGTACCGGTAAGAAATTGTTCGGCAGTTGGAAGCAAACGTCCATTTGACTCGGAAAAATCATATGAATTGTAAAAATTTGTTCTGCTTATTTCCTGGCTGCTGAGAACAGCAACATTTCGTCTGGATTTTAGTAACTCCTCTGCATTGGTACAATTTCCAATCAATAAGTCGGCTTCGAATTTCTTTGCTTTCGCCTGACCTGCATTTTTCTTGAGTTGTTCGAAAGCATTTTTTGCATTCTGAAATTTCCCGGCATACATGTAACCACGTCCGAGGTAAAACCAGACATCCTGTTCCATGTTCGTCTGAATGGAAGCATATTCTAAATATCCAATTGCATTGACTTTCTCTTTGCCTGCTTTAATGAGGCAAACTCCGTATCGATAATTATAAATGGGATCTTTGGGATATAAACTCAGCAACTGAGAATAAACCGGCATGGCTGGTTCATACTCGCCTGAATTAAAAAATCGTTCCGCTTTTTTCTTCAAATCATTTTCAGAAGCAGTGTTGGTCTGTGCAGACACCACACCTGAAAGGAGCAGAACAATGAGAAAAATCCAATACTTTTTTCCGGCAATCATTTGTTGTACAAGAATATACTTAGACTATTATTATTTATACTCGAAAAGACCCGTTTAGTTTCTGGTAAAACTTGTTTTTCAGAAAGAAAACGTGGATTTTTAATAGCCCAATGCCATTTTTGAACAACTAATGATGTTTCTTTTTTAGCCTGGCCACAAAAAGTGTATCGGCTCCGATCGCTGAGCCTTCCAAATAATCCATGGAAATTACGGAAAAGCCAAAATTTTTCTCAAAAAACTGAATATTGCCTTCATTTTCTTTCTCAAAAATGGAACAAGTGATAAAAACCAATGTGCCAGAATTTTTTAGAGAAAGTGTAAGATTTGAGACAATTTTTCTCTGCAGAGGGACGAAATGCTTTGAGATCAATTCCGGATTGAAACTGATGAGGTTCTCAGGAGTTCTCGTCCAGGTTCCCGAACCTGAACAGGGAACATCAGCAATAATTCCATCAAACAAATCTTTGGATGAGCTTCCACTGGTATGCAACAGGTCCAGCATTTCAACACGAAATCCTCCGATCCCTGCCTTTGCCATTCTGAGTTTAAGGTTCATCAGAATGGACTCTCTGTTATCGGTCGATAGCAGGTCGACTCCCGGTTGCAGGTCTTTCAGCAAGAGGCTTTTCCCTCCCGACGCCGCGCAGGCATCCCACCATTTTTCACCCTCCCCGGCTCCAAAAAATTGCCCGGTTTTTTGAGAGTTCAGATCCTGTATTTCAAACCATCCTTTCTCAAAGGAAATAAGTGTGTTTAGAGCAATACTATTCCGGAAACCCAATGCCAGCGGCATTGAAGGCTCAGTGATGTATGAAATATTTTTTTCTGATAGTTCATTTTTAACATCCTCCAGAAATTTTCTTCGGACACGAATCCACACAAAAGGTTGCTTGAGGAAGGATAAATAAAAATCATCCTTATCAATCCGCGGAGACATTTCAGAGGAGAAAGGAAAAATCTCATCTACATTGAATTCCGGAAAAGTATTCCGGACAATCTGAATCTTTTGCTCAAGTGTTTTACCGGGATCTTCACCATTCAATCCGGGAACTTTTGAGAGCAAATAGTCCAGCGAAGGATAGGAATTAGTACTGCATAAAAAATTTGCTGTGGCCAGTCGGCTAATAAAATCAGCCCCAGGAATCGCATTACCGAGTCTGAAAAAATTGAACATCCATTCACGGGTTTCCCTGCGATCCCTACCCCCCATGTTTCTGTTTTGGGCGAAATAAGCCTTCAGGTAACGTGCCAATGGTTCCTCATGACGATATTCCTGTAACAGCTGTTCTACTTTTCTGATTCTGGCTTCTTCCCTCATGGTACAAAGAACGCAATACAATTCATAAGTGAAAAAGGATTTTTTCCACTACAATCTTATTACTTTTGAGTACTTGAATGCTAACATACTTTCGCCTGATGAAAATTTCAAGAGTGCACTTTCTGTTGTTTCCACTGATTGCCACCTTACTTTGTTCCTGCAGTCAACAAGAGAAGAAAAAGACTGAAACGGTAAAAAATCAAGAGGTAAAAATCCAAAAAGATAATTTCAAAACTGATTCAGTTTATGTATCTGTTTTAAGTTCAGACGGGCTTCAACATTTTTCAGTTTATCTGCCGGCCGGATGGAAACCAGAATTGCATTTACCTGTCATGATTTTCTTTGATCCCCATGCGGATGGTTCTTACCCTGTACAGAAATACAAAGGGCTCGCTTCAAAATTCAATTTCGTATTGATGGGTTCGAATGATGCGGAGAACGGAATGAATTTCGATCAGACCAATGCAATTGCCGGCAAACTCATCAATGAGGCAATCCTCCGTTTCTCATGCGATTCAAAACGGATAACTTTGTCGGGTTTTAGCGGTGGTGCAAAAGCAGCACTGGCAGCGGCAAGTACTCATCCTGAAGTAACGTCGGTTTGTTATTGCGGAGCAGCTTTCCCTGCGGGAAGTTTAACCAACATTCCTCCTGCTCTGGGATTTGCCGGGTTAAAAGACATGAATTACACTGAAGTAATTGCCTTCAATGCAGCTCTGGATTCGTTACCGATTCAATATGCTGTTGAAGAATGGACCGGCAAACATGAATGGCCGGATAGTTTATCATTTTCGGCGGCTTTTGCCTGGGCCTTATTGAAATCTACAGCAGTGAAAAATGAAGATCAAATCATATTGACTGAAGCTTTCCTTTCCGGATTTGAGAAAAGATCTAAAAGTGTCGACATTTTAGTAAAAGAAAAATCTATGCGTGAATTGATCGCCTTTACGAATGACATTACAATGAAATCAATTTACATCAGGCAACTTCAGACCCTTCGAAAGAATGCGTCCTTGATATCCAGAATAAAACAGGAAGAAACAATTTTCGCGAAAGAAAATTACTCGAAACAACAATATGTCCAGGCATTTGAAGCAGCGCCACTTTCCTGGTGGGAAACTGAAATCAATAAATTAAAAACAAATAAGAGTGATTATAGTCAGCAAAGACTTCTGGGATATATTTCCCTGGCGGGCTGGTCCTTTTCAAATAATGCATTGAAGCAGGGAAATTTAACCGCTGCTGAAAAATCAATTGCCATTTACGGACTCGCAGATCCTGAAAATCCGGAACAACATTTTTTTGAAGCCTGTTTGTTAGCAGCTAAACATGAAGACGATAAAGCAATAAATGCTTTGAAAAGATCCGTTGAACTTGGTTTGACAAAAAAATCCAAAGTAGAAAATGAACCGGCTTTCAGCGGTTTATTTTCCAGAAGCGATTTCCAGGAAATATTACGAAGCTTGAATTAACTTTTACTAAGGATTTATTCTTACGAAAGTCGGCCCAATGAAGTAAGAATATTTTTCTCAATTCTTTGTATTGGATTTGCAGTTTCCTGCTTTGGAAATTTCTCGCCAATTAGTTTCTCGTACAATTCAATGTATCTGCCGGATATCGTATCTACCCACTCATCTGACATTTCCGGAACAACCTGTCCTTCTTTTCCCTGGAAATTATTTTCGATCAGCCATTGGCGGACAAACTCCTTGGACAATTGTTTCTGTGCTTCACCTTTTTGCTGCCGTTCTTCATATCCATCCGCATAAAAATAACGTGAGGAATCAGGGGTGTGGATTTCATCAATCAGCGTAATAACATCACCCGATTTTCCGAATTCATATTTGGTATCGACCAGAATTAATCCTTGTTTTTCGGCAAGTTCTGAACCACGTTTAAAAATGGCATGGGTATAATTTTCCAAAGCTTCATAATCAGAACGATTGACAATTCCTTTCTCAACAATATCTTTTGCGGAAATATCCATATCATGTCCAAAAGCTGCTTTGGTAGTCGGAGTAATAATAGGACGAGGAAATTTATCATTCTCTTTCATTCCATCGGGCATTCTTACTCCGCAAAGCATGCGTTTACCCTGCTGATATTCTCTCCAGGCATGACCTGACAGATAACCACGAATTACCATCTCAACTTTGAAAGGGGAACAAACCTTTCCGATTGTCACATTTGGATCCGGTACATCAATAACCCAATTGGGAATTATATCAGCGGTAGCCTTCAGCATTTTCGCTGCGATGCCGTTCAGAACCTGTCCTTTGAAAGGAATTGCTCTGGGTAATACAACATCGAACGCGGAAATTCTATCACTCACAACCATTACCAGGTATTTATCCCTGATGGTATACACGTCTCTTACTTTTCCTTTGTAAAAGGCAGTCTGTCCGGGCAACTGAAAAGCTGTTTCGGGAATAGATTCAGCTATTGGATTCATTGTATTTGACATTGATTATTTGTTGTATGCTTCAATGATTTCTTTTACCAGTCGGTGACGTACAACGTCCTGAGAATCGAGGTAAATGAAATCCACACCTTTGATATTGGAAAGAATTTTAATCGCCTGAATCAATCCAGATGGCTGATTCCTTGGAAGGTCAATTTGGGTGACGTCACCAGTGACAATGAATTTCGCGGAAGGACCCATCCGTGTCAGGAACATTTTGAGCTGACTTTCTGTAGCATTCTGAGCCTCGTCAAGAATAACAAACGCGTTATCCAGTGTTCTTCCCCTCATGAAAGCAAGAGGTGCTACTTCGATAATTCCATTTTCAACATAGTTCTTCACCTTTTCGCCTTGTATCATATCGTACAATGCGTCATAAAGTGGCCTGAGGTAAGGATCAATTTTTTCCTTGAGATCGCCCGGCAGAAAACCAAGGTTCTCCCCTGCTTCCACAGCGGGACGTGTAAGAATGATCCGTTTGATCTCCCGATTTTTAAGAGCTCTTACGGCGAGTGCAACAGCAGTATAGGTTTTACCGGTTCCGGCAGGACCGATGGCGAAGACGATATCGTTCTTCTCCGAACTTTCCACCATTTTTTTCTGGTTCGCGGTTCGTGCCCGAACCATGATACCATTTTGTCCGAATACCAGAACATCCGTTGGTGGAGCCTGTGGTCCACCCTCCTTATTCGACTTATCTGCAAGGAAGTGTTCCACATTATCAGGAGTAAGGCTTCCGAATTTCTGATAATGCTGTATGAGACGGTTTATTTTTTCACTGAAGAGATGAATGTTTTTTTCATCTCCGATGACTTTAATTTCATTGCCTCTGGCCACCAGTTTCAGTTCAGGGAAATTTCGCCGGATTACTTCCAGGTTGCTGTCGTTAACACCGAAAAACTCAACGGGATTAAAGGTATCGATTGGAATGATTACTTCACTCAAGGTGCTAGGGTTTTAAGTTCAACATAAAATCTTCTATTCAGGCTAATAACATTCACTTGTGAATAGTCGATGGATATTACGTTTCAATACTACCTAAATCTAGTTACTTTTGGCTTCGCTGAAATTACAAGTTATCAACACAGCGCGTTTGAGCACCCGAAACGATGGCACTACTGACATTAACTACTGACTGGGGTTTACGGGATCATTACGTCGCTGCATTCAAGGGCGAATTGTTAGGTCTGTATCCGGAAATCCAAGTGCTTGACATTTCGCATGAGGTAGAACATTTCAATATTCTTCAGGCGTCCTTTATTCTTCGGAGTTCATTTCCATTTTTTCCTGCGGGAACGATACATTATATCGGCTTGTCAGGATCTGATCCGAGTCAGAAATCCCGGAACCCCGACTTTCTTATTGTGAATTCCAAGGGGCACACATTTATCGGTCAGGATAGCGGAATTTTTTCATTGCTTCTAGGCGATAGTCCCAAGGAAATTGTTCGTTTGAATTCAACAAACAACTACACCCCCGAAGAGCAATCAAAAAACCTGATGAATGCGTTGGTTCATCTGGTAAAAGGAAAATCTCCTGCTTTACTTGGAGAAAGTCAAAGTACATTGCATCAAAGTTACCTAGCTCAGCCGACTGTTGACAGTGACAGTATTCGGGGGACAATACTTTATATTGACTCATTTGGAAATGTGATTGTGAATGTTGAAAGGCAATTGTTTGAACAGGAAAGAAAATCAAGAGACTTTACTATTTACCTGAGAAAATCGATGTATGATATCAATAAAATAAGCAACAATTATCACGAAGTTGAAATTGGAGAAATTGTCGCATTATTTAACAGGGAAGGATTTCTGGAAATTGCCATCAACCACGATTCCGCTGCCCATTTGCTGGGTTTAAAAATGATGGATCCCATTCGAATTGAATTTTATGATCGTTAGAATTGTACAAATGACCTTCGAACCCGCTAAAACAGAGGAATTTTTGAAGGTTTTTAATAGTGTGAGCGACCAAATCCGTGCATTTCCGGGGTGCAGACACCTGGAGTTGTGGCATGCCCATGATCCGACAAATGTTTACATGACTTATAGCATCTGGGAATCTCAGCAAGCGCTGGACCATTACCGGTTTTCGGACTTGTTCAAATCGACCTGGTCGGCGACAAAAGTGCTCTTTTCAGCGCCACCACTGGCTTTCAGCCTTGAGAAAAGCTGGCCGACAAGTAGTTAAAATTACCGAAAACCTTGTCAGGAAAGGATTTTATAGGTAACATTGTGTAACCAAATGGATTTCAAAAAGCACGTTTCTTGAATTACCGTTATTTTCACAGGGAATTATCTTACGCTCGCCAATTTTGTGTGGCGCTTTACATAAGAATTTAAGTCTTCGACTTAGCAATAGCCTATTTTTACAAAATATTCAAATAAGCAAAACAAACCAACCCAATAACAACGATGATGAAAACAATCTACACAGCTTGCATTAACAGGGTTCTGCGATTAAGGATAGCTCTGTTGTTTCTAGTTGCCACGGTGTTCACCGCAAACGACACGTTTGCGAGTCACATGGCAGGAGCCGATCTGACGTACGAGTACATTGGCAATGGCCAATATCTCGTAACATTCACACTTTACCGTGACTGTTTTGGTATTCCTGCACCAACAACTGAGTCTCTTACATTGAGCTCTGCAACATGTAACAACTTTTCTCAGTTCTTCACACTGGATGCGGTGCCGGGAACAGGTCAGGAAATTACCTATACCTGTGATGGTACATTGACAACTTGTAACGGTGGTACAGCTCCTGGTATTCAGGAATGGCAGTACCAGACTATCGTTACAGTTCCTGCTCAGTGTCCGGATTGGGTGTTTAGTGTTTCAGACTGCTGCCGTAACCAGGCCATCACTACAATTGCAAATGCAAGCGGTGATAACCTGTATATCGAAGCGTACCTTAACAACACCATTTTCGATAACAACTCACCAACTTTCTCAAACGTTCCGATCGCTTTCGAATGTATCGGTCAGAACAATTTCTACAACCATGGTGTGATTGATGCTGATGGTGATTCACTCGTTTATTTCTTCATTCCTCCAAGGAATGGTCCGAACGATCCACTGGCTTACAACCCTACTTACACCATTGCTAACCCTATCACTTCAATTCCTGCAGTAAGTATCAACCAGCAGACCGGTGATATCGCTATGCATCCTACACAATCTGAAATCGGTGTCATCGCGATTTTGGTTCAGGAATGGAGAAATGGCGTACTGATCGGAAGCGTAATGCGTGATATGCAGATTTATACTGTTCAGTGTAACAACACTCTTCCTTCAGCAACAGGTATCAACGGTACAACAGATTTTACTACTACATCATGTATCGGTGGTCAACTTTGTTTCGATGTAATCTCTGCTGATACTGATCCGAACGATACATTAACAATGACCTGGAATCAGGCAATTGCCGGAGCTACATTCACTACTACAGCAGGCCCTCGTCCTGTTGGTCATTTCTGCTGGGCACCAACCCCTGCTGATGCACGTCCGCAACCTTACACATTCACTGTGACTGTTCGTGACAATGCATGTCCTTCAAATGGTGTTCAAACTTACTCTTACTCAATCACTGTTTCCAATATGTCAGTGGCTGTAACATCTACACCTTCTGTTGCATGTCATGGCGATCATAACGGATCAGCATCCGGAACTGCTACCGGAAATCTTCCTCTCAGCTATGTCTGGACAACACCTTCCGGTGAATTGTTTACTCCTTCGATCTCTCACCTTAGCGCAGGTAATTATTCAGTGAATATTACCGATGCCAATGGTTGTGTTGGAACTGAATATTTCACTATTGCTGAACCGGCGCCTATCAGCCTGACTCTTTCCAGTGTTGACGCAGGTTGCGGAAGTCTTTTTGGTGAAGCAAGTGTTGCCGCTGCTGGTGGTACAGGTGCTTATTCTTACCTCTGGAATGACGCGAATGCACAAACAACTGCTACTGCAACAGCACTTACTACCGGAAACTATTCAGTAGTTGTTACTGATGCAAACGGTTGTCATGCCGGTGGTTCTGTTGACGTACTCGGTGGACTTCCAGTTTCTGCGACTATTTCTTCTACTCCTGCTACTTGTGTTGCAAACGATGGTTCAGTTACCGTTGTGGTAACCGGTGGTAGTGGCGATTTCAACTTCGCTTGGACTCCTAACGTTAGCTCAACTTCAAGTGCAAGCAACCTGACTGCAGGTGCTTATGATGTTGTTGTAACAGATAACCAAACCGGTTGTATCATCAACCTGACCTCAATCGTTAACAACTCTTCAGGTATTACAGCTTCAATTACCGGTGCTACTGACGCTACTTGTCAGAACGGTGAAGATGGAACTGCTTGTGTAGTTGGCTCAGGCGGAATCGCTCCATACACTTATGACTGGATGCCTAACGGTGACACCACTGATTGCGTGAGCAACCTTTCTCCGGGAACGTATACTGTACGTGTTACAGATTACACAGGTTGTAGTGCTTATGCATCTGTAACTATCGGTTACATTAATGCTTCTCCTGCAGTTGAACTTGGTCCGGATACAGTTGGATGTATCGGCACAACAATCACTCTGGATGCAGGTGCAGGTTATGCAAGCTACCTCTGGTCTGACAATAGTACTGGCCAAACTCTGGATGTAAGCGCTGACGGTATCTATTCTGTTCTGGTGACAAATGCTGCCGGTTGTGAGAATTTTGATGCAGTGAATGTTACATTCATCAGCTGTCAGACTCAGCGTCCGGTTATTCACCACGCGAATAACACCCAATCATTCACCCTTTCTCCAAATCCGGCTCACGGAAATGTGGTTATCGGAATCGCTAAAATCAGAAACACTGATGTTACCGTAACAATCTCTGATATCATTGGAAATAAGGTGTTCATGTCTAAAGAAACTGCTGATTACAACTTTAACAAAACCATCGACATTCATGAATTGCCTGCCGGTGTATATATGGTAAAAGTTGAATATGCAGATCAGGTAACAACTACACGTCTTATAAAAGAATAATTCCAAGAAAGTTTTATTAAAAAGGTCGTCCTCATCAGACGACCTTTTTTTTATGCCTGATTTTCAAAAACAACCTTTTTCATTCAATTTCAAAGGTTTTAAAATTGCCACTGAAGAGCTTTTTACCTTAAAAAAACCTCCATTTACTATCTATTTCCAGGTGTAAACAGAAGATTATTGATCCGGGCATGAACCAGGGTTATTTTGCCTTTGTTCATTTAACCCTGATTTATGATCCAAAAACAAATCAAAGCAAAGCGTGATGTAAAATCTAATAAAGTGCTGATATTTAGCATTTTATTTACACTTACAACACTCCTCCAGCAGAGCTTCGCGTCCGGCAACAGAAAAGAAGTAACAGTTGATCCGGCTGTCAGCCATCTGATTGTAAGTGGAATTGACGGTACTGAGGATTTCAATACCAGAGTATGTCCTGGTGCCGCTTTGTGCTTTGATGTTTTCACAGATTTGGTTTTTGACAACCAGTCAGTAGTAATGTCATGGGACGCAGCCATTCCCGGGGCGAGTTTTAATGTTGAAGGAAAATCTGCTCCGGTAGGTCATTTTTGCTGGACTCCTGCGGCATCTGACGCCAGGACCGAACCGTATAATTTTACCGTGAGTACCTATGATGAGAATGGCCTTCTCAGCAATAGAAAGGATCAGATTTACAGCATTTTCGTAACTACCCCAAGTATTTCCTTGCAAACAACCCCAGTGAGCTGTTGGGGCAAAATGGATGGTTCTGCAACTATTATAAACCTGAATGGAGAAGAAAACCTCCAGTATTTCTGGTCTCATACAGATGAAAATCTACCCGCAGTAAAAGGACTGGCAGGAGGTTATTATTCGGTAGTGGTGAGTGACGAATCCGGCTGCAGTACAAATGCCTCCTTTTTCATTGACGAACCACAAAAATTGGAGATTGCAACAAGCTCTACTCCTTCTGATTGTCATTCAGGTACCGGAACCGCACGTGCGCTTGTTTCAGGCGGAACCATGCCTTACCACTATTCGTGGCTTCCGGGAAACGCTGATGAAGCACAAATTGAAGGATTAAATTCCGGCTGGTATACGGTTAATATTGAAGATGCAAACGGTTGCAGGAGTTCCTCTCAGATAAAAATAGGTGGCAATGGTCCGGAAGTAGAAATAGCAAGCGTAAACCCGGCAAGTTGCGAAGATTCACATGATGGGTCTGTTCAGCTAAACCTGAAGTCCACCGGAAGCCATGTAACAGTTGAATGGAAACCGGAAGGCGGACATGAACTGAGTGCTACCGGTTTGGCTCATGGCAATTATGAAGCAATCATCGTTGACGAATATGGTTGCTCCTTCACGCAGACTGTATCGATAGGGTTCAAGCATCGCCTGCCGACTCTTGATCTGGGTAACGACAAAATCATAGGGAATAACGAAACGATTGTCCTGGATGCAGGCGCAGGCTTTAGCAGCTATTTATGGTCTGATAACTCCATGGATGAGTTCCTGGAAACCAATCACCCGGGGACCTATTCCATTCTTGTCACCGATGAATTCGGTTGCCAGTCGATTGAAGCAGTAGAGCTTCGTTCTGTTAATGATACGGATGCTGATAATTCCATGAATCAGGAGACATTATTATTGTACCCAAACCCGGCGAGTGAATCTGTCTTTTTAAACTTTTCCAATCCTGACAAGGAATTGGTTTCAATTGATGTTTATACGCTGTTAGGATCCCGTATTCCAGCAAAGCACGTTGAGACAAAATCCAATAGCGGTGAATTGAATGTGCATGACCTCAGTTCCGGAATTTATCTTATCCATGCTAAATGTGGTGAAATGGTGTATGCTGCCCGACTTGTCAAATTATAATTCGCGGATGCCAATTGCTGTTTCTCTGTAAAAATATTATTGACGTGTATACATCAAAAAAAACTACTTTTGGGGGCTAATTTAGTCCTGTGTTCGCACTGTTAAAAAAAGAAATCGACAGCTTCCTCAATTCCCTGATAGGATATGTTGTCATCCTTGTTTTTTTATTGAGTATTGGTCTGTTCCTTTGGGTATTTCCTGGTACGGAATTTAACCTTGTCGAAAACGGGTACGCGAACCTGGATCCTTTGTTCATTCTTGCTCCATGGCTTTTCCTCTTCCTGATCCCGGCAATCACCATGCGGATGTTTGCCGAAGAAAATAAAACAGGAACGATCGAACTTCTGCTCACCCGACCTTTGACAGATTTTCAAATTGTCTTCGCGAAATATGCTGCTGCGGTAATGCTGATTTTATTTTCAGTACTCCCTACTATCGTTTATTACATTACTGTTTACAAAATCGCATCCCCTGCGGGAAATATAGACACTGCGGGGATTGCCGGATCGTATCTTGGACTTCTGTTTTTATGCAGCGGCTTCGCTTCGATCGGGATTTTCGCATCCGCCCTTACCAATAACCAGATCATTGCATTTATCCTTTCAATGCTGTTGTGCTTTTTCTTTTATTCAGGATTTGATTTTCTTTCCTCGCTCACCACTTCCACATTTGCCGGCAACATTTTCAGTTATTTCGGAATTTCCCGTCATTATGCTTCCATGAGCCGGGGTGTTATTGATACCAGGGATCTTGTTTATTTCATTTCGCTGACTGTTTTTTTTCTCCTGCTTGCAAAATTTATCCTTGAAAAAAGAAAATGGTAATCCTCTTTCTCTAACCGATCCACATGGCCTCCAGGAACCTGAAAAAACAAAGTCTGCTACAGCTTTTCTTATTGCTGTTGATTCTTGTATTTGCAAATATCGTTGCAGGCTCGTTGTTCACGCGTTTCGATCTTACATCTGAAAATAGATATTCACTTTCGTCTTCTTCAAAAAAGATCGCAGGAAATCTGAAAGATATAGTGCTCTTTAAAATATATCTTGATGGTGATCTACCTCCTGGATTCAAACGACTGCGAAACAGTACCCAGGAATTACTGGATGAATACCGGATTTACTCAGGTGAAAATATCCAATACGAGTTTATCGATCCGTCTTCGAATCCGGATGAAAAGGAACGGGTTCAGTTGTACAAACAACTTTCTGAAAAGGGGCTCACTCCTACCAACCTTGAAGAAAGAGACAAAGACAGTCGTTCCCAGCGTCTGGTTTTCCCGGGTGCCATTGTTTCCTACAAATCACGATCTGTTCCTCTTCAATTACTCAAGAGTAAAATCGGAACCGAACCCGAGGTAATGTTGAACAATTCGATTGAAGGTCTGGAATATGAAATCACTTCGACTATTCGAAGGCTGACCAATGATGTCGCACAGGGCGTCGCTTTTCTGCAGGGCCACGATGAACTGAATACAAAACAGATCACCGATATCGCCAAAAGTCTTAGTGAATATTATTCGATTGATACTGTTACAATCGATGGCCGACTGGATGCACTGAAACACTACAAAGCCCTGATCATTGCAAAACCAATGCTCGCTTTTACTGAGAAGGATAAATTTATCATTGATCAGTTCATCATGCATGGTGGCCGTGTGTTGTGGCTGATTGACCGTATGGAGATCAATATGGACAGCCTTGTTGAAACCAGCACCAATATTGCCATTGCCAATGATCTGAATCTGGATGACCAGCTCTTTCACTACGGTGTTCGTGTAAATCCGAATCTTGTCATGGATTTGCAGGCGGCTCCCATTCCCGTTGTAACAGGCATGGTTGGCAATCAGCCCAAGCAGGATCTGTTTCCATGGTTTTATTTTCCACTCCTTAACCCGATCAGCAAGCATCCGATTGTAAACAATCTGAACGCGATCAAAGGTGAATTTATGAGTACGGTAGATACTGTAGAAGCTGAAAATAACCGAAAAACCATTTTACTCACGACATCCAAATATTCCAAAGTACAGTTTCCTCCTGCCAGGGTGAGTTTGAATATCCTCCGTGACCAACCGGATCAACTGGAATACAACAAGCTCTACCTCCCTGTCGCGGTATTACTGGAAGGAACTTTTCATTCTAATTTTACAAACAGGATTCCATCCGCGATTGCTGAAGCAAAAGAAATAGGATTCAAGCCAATCAGCGACTCGACCAAGATGATAGTTGTATCGGATGGCGACATCGCGGCTAGTCATGTCAGTAAAAAAGGTACCATTTATCCTTTGGGTTATGATCGTTATACTCAACAAACGTACGGCAACAAAAATTTCATACTAAACTGTGTTGACTACCTTTGTGATGATTCAGGCATCCTGGAATTGAGAGGAAAGGAATTCAAATTGCGATTGCTGGATACATCGAAAACAGAAAATCCCGGCTTCCTTAGCTGGACAAATGTGTTGTTGCCGGTTACCTTAGTTTTTCTTTATGGATTGATCAGAATCTGGCTCCGTAAGAAAAAATATACGAGATAATTTTACTAAAAAATTTATGCTTTAGTATTATGAGAAAAAACAGAATTTTAATTCTGCTCACAGTTTTGCTGGGAATTCTGGCAGTTTATTTTCTTTTTCGTAATGACAAGAGTTCGTTCAAAAAAGAACTCAGGGATTTTGCTGTAAAGGATACTGCCGCGATTTCTAAAATTTTCCTTGCTGACAGAAATGGAAATTCCATCACACTTGATCGAATGCAAGATGGTAATTGGCTGGTGAATGAGAAATTTGCCGCCAGAAAAGATTTGTTGCAAAGTCTGATGACAGCGATCTACAAAGTAGACGTAAAAGAAAATGTCACTCGTTCAGCATATAACAACACTATAAAATCGCTTTCTACTTCAGGAGTTAAATGTGAAATCTATCTTCACAACGAGGACAAACCATTCAAAGTGTATTATGTTGGAGGATCTACTCAGGATGTATTGGGAACATACATGATGCTCGAGAACTCCAGTGCTCCATTTATCACTGAGATACCCGGTTTCAATGGCTACCTCACTCCACGGTATTGTCTCAATTTAAATGACTGGAAAGATCCGGTGTTGTTCAAATACACTCCTGATCAAATTCAAAAAATTGAAATTGATTATGCTAAATTCCCCGAAAGGAATCTGTTTCTTCAACGGAACGGAAATAAGTTTCTTGTTTCGGTGAATGCAAGCACTCCCGGCATTCGCAGAGTTGATTCAGTTGCTGTAGACAATTACCTGGAATTGTACAGAAACCTGTATTATGAAAGTCAGGAAAGTGATCTCAACGCTGCTCAACACGACTCTTTGAAACAAACAACTCCGATTTGTTCAATTGGAGTAACTGATGTTCAGGGTAAAAACAGATCGCTGATTATTTTCCCTATGCCACTGAGTGAAAAATCCCTCACACGTCAGGACACTTTGGGTAATCCCTTGAAATACGATGTCGACCGAATGATTGGATTTCTTGAAAATGAAAGTGAATGGGTTGTAATTCAGCACTATACATTTGACAGAATTTTCAGATCCTCCATAGATTTCGACATGGATCGCAGGAAGCAAATGAAAAATAGCTTTTAAAAAAGCAATCTGAAGATTCGCTTTTGTTGATATTTTCTAATTTCCCTGCTGTTCTTTTCTTTGCAGTTTAGATCGAATGAATTAGGTTTGTGTGCATCAAAGTGGAGAGCTAAAGCGGGCTCATTTTCAACCAATTTCAACATTTAATTTGGACCGGGATTAATTTTCCGGGAAGAAAAAAATGAAGAAAAAATTTATCGAGAAACAATGAAATTTATCGTATCAAGTCAGACTCTTTTAAAGCAATTGCAACAAATCAGCGGGGTTTTGAATTCAAGCAACCCTCTCCCTATTCTTGACAATTTTTTATTTATTGTTGAGAAAGGAACTTTGATGATTTCCGCATCTGATCTTGAGTCTACAATGACAACACAAATTAGCCTGATTGAAGGAAAACAAGGTGGTAAAATTGCAGTTCCCGCAAAAATCTTACTGGAAACTTTAAAAACATTTCCGGAACAACCTTTGACTTTCATAATTGATGACAAGACGCATGGAATTGAAATTGTTTCTGATTTCGGGAAATACAAACTCACCGGTTTTGACGGAGAAGAATTCCCAAAGGTTCCCGCGATGGATGGAGGAAAATCCCTCGAGATTGCAGCAGGTGTGATGCAAAATGCGATAAGCAAAACTTTATTTGCCACAGGCAATGATGAATTACGACCGGTAATGTCAGGTGTATTTTGCCAATTGAGTAAAGAAAACATCACTTTTGTTGCGACTGACGCGCACAAACTTGTTCGTTACAGAAGGTCTGATTCAAAATCAAAATCTGAAGGCGCATTTATTGTGCCCAAGAAACCATTGAATCTTCTTAAGAATATCATTTCAGACGCTGAAGAAAAAATCAAAATCAGTTATACCGATAGTAACGCATTTTTTGAATTTGGAAACTACTCGCTGATCTGTCGTTTGATCGATGGAAGATATCCAAATTATGAAGCAGTGATTCCTGTTGATAATCCAAACAAACTCACCATTAGCCGTCAGGCATTGTTGAATTCAGTGAGAAGGGTTTCCATCTTTTCGAATAAAACAACACACCAGGTTCGTTTGAAAATCAATGGCAGCGAACTGCATATCAGTGCTGAAGATCTTGACTTCGCGAATGAAGCAAATGAACGACTCAGTTGTCAGTATGCGGGAGAAGATATGGAAATCGGGTTTAACGCGCGTTTCCTGAGTGATATGCTGAGTAACCTTGAATGCGATGAAGTCACTGTGGAAATGTCAGCCCCCAACCGGGCAGGTATCCTTGTTCCGGCAAATCCTGAAAATAAAGACGAGGATATTCTTATGCTTGTAATGCCTGTGATGCTGAATAACTAAGAATTAAAATCATTCTATAAAAGAAAAGCCCTGCCTGGTTGATACAAGCAGGGCTTTTTTATTTCACTTCGCTCACCTGTGTTCCATGCCATAGTTTTGCTGACCGGCAGAGTTGTCTGAATTCATCGTGTTTTCGTGCGGGACCAGGAGAAAAATAAAAACTGCGAGTCCGATACAGAAGAGAATGAACATCAGATTGAATGTGCTAAGCTTTTTCATGATTGATTAGTTTACAATTTGCGCCATGAGGATTGTCGATTCATTCACAGGGCGACCCAGTTTCATTGGAGCATCCATTTGATGATGTGAACGTGCCGATTGATAGGCAACTACGTTTTTCGCCGGAATGAAATAGTATTCAATTTTTGCTTCCGGAATGTTGTAACGTGATACGATCATTCCTTCGTCAGTATTCCCGTCAATGAAAGTGAATTTACCAGTTTGACTGATCAGGTTTTGCATTTCGCGTATACTCATTGTTTGTTTTGTTTTAGGGGGTGAATGATTATGAAACAAAAGTATACCGATCGTGACCGGACTTCAACAATGTTTGGTAAACGGCATGAATAAAGGGGAATGGCAATGGTATTTGTTGGTGAATCGATATGAGAAGGAGGTAAAAAACACTTTAAAAATCCTCCAAAAAGCCCGCCAATACTGGAAAAACATCAAAAATAAGCTAAAAAGAAAACCCCGCCAGTACAAGTACTGGACGGGGCTTCTCGTCTAACCAAAAACCACTCTTTAATGGATTACCACTTTTATATTTTCATGACCCTCCGTACGATTTACATCCAGAATATAAAGTCCTTTTGCAAATCCGGTGAGATCAATAACTTCATTATTTAAACCTGATATAGATTCACGATTCAGAGAAACAACTTCTCTTCCTGTGATATCAATCATCCGTATTGAATACTTTTCATTCGCAGCTCCTTCGAATTGCACTACTAATTTATCTGTAGCCGGATTCGGGAACACATCTACTTTTGAAATTGAGACTACGCTTCCATCACCGGTTGTACGGCAAGGATTTACAATTACTCCCACTACTCTTGCAGGACTGACTCCGCAATCATTCTTTGCGGATACACTTACATCTCCGGATGTCGCACCGAGATATTCAATAGTAATTTGTGTCGTTCCCTGACCAAGGATGATGGATGCACCGGGAGGAGCTGTCCAGATATATTCTGTTGCACCGAAGACAGGTTGTACTTCATAATATGCCTGACTAATCAAAGGATTGGAGTTACATGCACCCGTTGGACCATCGATCAGTCCAGGTGTTTGCGGACGTGCAAATACAACTCCGCATCGTGCCACACTGCTTCCGCAAGAATTGTCAGCGGTTACACATAATGTAGCCTGACTGAACCCCGCATTGAAATCAACATAGATAGTATCATTTCCATTACCAGAAATAGTAGTGTTTAAACCCGGTGTGAAACTCCATGAATAAGAAGTTGCTCCCGGTACGGAATCCACCCAATACATGACCGCGGAAAGGTCACAAACCCCATAGAATGGGCCGTGAATGCCACCCGGTTTAGGAGGAACGGAACGGATTTTTAATTCACGACGAGGGCTTGAATTACATCCGCTGTTTGCTGACACAAACAAAGAACCATAAGTAAAGCCTGCAGGGAATGTAATTTCAACACTGTTCACACTTGATGTAAGCGGATTACCACTCGCTGCAGCAGTACTTACAATACAACCAGCAGGCGCATACCATGTGTACGATGTTGCACCTACTACAGGAGCAACTGAATATGTATATGTTCCACCCGCACAAGCACCTACTGCAGGTCCTGTTACAGCACCTGGTCGGCCCGGAGCTGAAAATACTCCGATCGTATATTGACCGGATGTTCCACGACAATTCGATGCAGATACACGAAGATATCCCCACACAAAGCCTGTGGCCACAGAAACGTTAATTGAATTTGTTCCCTGTCCGTCAATGATGCTCATATAGTTTGGTACAACCCAGTTATAGGAAGCAGCCAAAGGATCAGCAGTTACTGAATAAGTATACACATGACCCGGACAAACTGTGTTTGTCGGACCGTTCATTGAAGTTGGTGTATAAGGTTTATGAGGTGCCAGGCTTGTTGTAATGCAACTTGCAGCACCCGGGCCGGTACCATCATCACCGGTAACACAAATGTCACCGAATGTATTTGTGAAATCAACAGTAATTGTATTTGTACCTTGTCCTGAAGCAACGCTGGCTCCTGCGGGAACGGTCCAATCATAAGTAAGAACACCTGCAACAGCTTCAACAGAATAAGTTACCCCGGTTTGGTTCTCACACACTGCAGCGGGACCAGAAACTGTACCCAAAGCAATGGAAACCTGGTTTGATTCGCTACCGGGACTTGCGCCTGCTACCATGGCCACTGCCAGATTCAGCAGTACCATAAGAATCATCGTAAAGAGCTTTTTCATAAGATTGATTTTTGATTTTAATCCAGACTCTTATAGTAAGGCAGACACAACTTAGTTCCTGACTGAATCTCACCAATCTGACATGTGTAAGATTTCTGTCTTTATAGTAAGGACATTTTGTAATTCACATGGAGAAGAATCCAAAATGGTTTGTTCTTTTGGATTATTTCGAAAAAAAGGAAGTTGACTTATAAAACTCTGGTACCTCCATGAAGAGAATAATCTGTTTCCTTTTTGTAAGCCTTCAGTAGAACTTACCTGAAATGGATTTAATGAGTACTTTGAAAATATTCCTTACACATTCATCCTAAACAGAAAAATTAAAAAAGATTGTACGCAGACCAGAAAAGGACTAGTACTCTGAACTTTGTTATGAGGAAAGACAATATTTGAGTCCATTTGGTCCAAAAAAATTGTTGTTCCGATTCTATGTAATTGCCTTTAACAACTTTAATTTTCTTTCAAAAAAGAGAGACAACCCTGTTGAAATTCGGGAAAAATTGTACTTTTGCAGCCCTATCCTCAGTTTTTGCCGATAATTGGCACACTGCTTTAATAGCAAAGTGTTGATTATCAAAATAAAATGAATAATGCGCAGGTGGCGAAATTGGTAGACGCACCACTTTGAGGGGGTGGCGGGCAACCGTGCGAGTTCGAGTCTCGCTCTGCGCACACCGTTTACCAGGGTACATTGTCTTTCACAATCTTCCTGGCTCGTAGAGCCGAAAAGATGCCCGGATGGCGAAATTGGTAAACGTTGCGGTCTCAGAAGCCGTTGGAGTTATATCCTTGTGAGTTCGAGTCTCACTTCGGGCACCGAAAAAAAATCCTTCCAATTGATTGGAAGGATTTTTTTTTGAATAGTGCCTGGTGGTTGGTGGTTAGTGATTAGTGCTTAGTGATTGCAATTTGATTGATTTTTTTTTGATGTATAAACTAATTCTGTTGCAATTGAATTTATTTTAACTGCACGAACATCTAAGCTCTAAGCACTAACCACTAAGCACTAAGCACTAACCACTAAGCACTAAGCACCCATAAATTACTTCAGATACTTATCCAGCCAATCATAAAATTCCCTCTGCCAGAGAACACTATTTTGTGGTTTGAGTACCCAGTGACCTTCATCAGGAAAACAAATAAACCTGGCGGGAATATTTTTTATGCGGGCCGCACTGAAAGCTTCGAGACCTTGTGAATAAGGTATCCTGTAATCTTTTTCGTTTGAAATAATCAGAATCGGTGTATCCCAATTTTGAACAAAGCGATTCGGTGAAAATTCATTGTAACTTTTTGGGACAGGACTTTGCCAGTAAGGTCCCTGGAATTCTTTGTTCTGGAAAAATAATTCTTCTGTTCCCCACATGGCTTCAAAATTGAAAACACCGCAATGTGAAATGAATGCTTTGAATCGTTTTTCATGATGACCGGCAAGCCAGAAAACGGAAAAACCTCCATAGCTGGCACCAACAGCTCCCATTTTGTCTTTGTTTACATAAGGTTCTTTTGAAACATCATCAATGGCACTGAGCAAATCACGCATTGGCTGTCCGCCCCAGTCGCCAACAATATCATCATTCCATTTGGATCCAAAGCCGGGTAAACCGCGTCGATTGGGAGCAACAATAATATAGCCGTTAGCAGCCATCAGCTGAAAATTCCATCGGTAAGAAAAGAACTGGCTCACTGTGGATTCAGGACCACCCTGACAATATAAAAGCGTTGGGTACTTTTTTGAAGGATCGAAATCCGGAGGATAAATAACCCAGGTGAGAATTTCTTTTCCATCTGTTGATTTCACCATTCTCTTTTTGACATCCGCAAGTTTGTAATTGGAAAGAAAATCCTTATTCGTGAATGTGATTTGCTTTGAAACCCCTGACTTTGAATCGATCAAAAATAATTCAGTGGGTTCAGAGATGGACATTCTGGAAGCGACAATAACATCCTGCTTTGCCGGAAAGCTTGCTACCGATATTGCGGTGTAATCAGCAACATCTTTTGTCAGTTGATACATAGGGTGAGCAGACTTGTTGTACAGATCATAAAAAAAGATCTGATCCGTCGCCTGGATATCAGCCTTGAAATAAACTCTTCTTCCATTGCTACCCCAGACCGGATTTTCAACATTGAAATCAAAATCAGCACTGAGTTCACGTTTTGACTGTGTCGCGAAATCATAGAGGAATAAACGATGACGATCGGCTTCGTTTCCATTCTCCGCCTGGCTTTCCCATACCAGTTGATTTCCCTCCGGAGAGAATGCCGGATTCTTATCATATCCAACCATTCCATTTGTCAGGTTGGTAGTTTTCTTATTTTCTACATCGTAGAGATAGATGTCTGAATTTGTATTTAGTGCATATTCTCTTCCGGAATATTTTTTACAAGTGTATGCAAGCATCTTTCCATCCGGTCTCCAACTGATTTGCTCCTCACCTCCATCCGGTTTCATCGGTGTATCAAAGCGCTCATCTTTCATGATGTCTACAGGACGACCGGAAATTTTTCCATCCTGAAATGGAGCAACAAAAATGTGACTGTAATTTCCATCCGCCCAGGAATCCCAATGACGCATCATCAAATCATCGTAAACCTTTCCGGTGGATTTTGGAAGATCATTGTAAATATCTCTACCGAAAAAATTATCCAGTTTTACATCCTGAGCAATCCAAATCATTGTGCCGGATGGTGAGATCCCATACAGATTGATATCGCTTTCAAGTTTTGTATTTTGCTTTTTATTTATTCCGTCTATCGAGCAACTCCAAAGCTGACTGCTTCCTCCGGCATCATTCAGATAATAGATTCCCGTGCCATCCATATTCCAACGAGGCATGGTTTCATTTGAACTGTCGGTGGCTACAGCGGAGGCAAGGTTTTTCTTAATATCATAAACCCAGATATCTGAATTTCCTTTGTTTGTCGACAGGTTGTAATTCCTGATCGAATACACCACCTTTTCACCATTCGGAGAAAGTTGCGGGTCTGAAACTCGTCCCAGTTTCCACAATGACTCCGGAGTGAGTACCTGCTGTGCAAAAGAAACACCTGCAATGAATGTAAGCAGGCAGAAGAGGATAATGTGCTTGTTCTTCATAGTAGTAAATTTACCATGCGAAGTTAGAAACTCTGTTGATTTTCCCCAATACAAGGAAAGAGAACAAAGTTTATCTTTACAACCTGATAAAAATGCCGGTTTATGAAATCAAACTTCCTGTTATTTCTGTTTTTACTTCCTTTATGGGTTGCCGCTCAAAAGGATAAAGTAGTATGTGATACTTTAAAAGCTGACCTGGATTCCGGTTTCGTTAATAAATTGAAGCCGGATGCCCATATTGATTCTTTGAAAAAGTACTTGCCCTGTTATTCAGAAGAATTACAGGCAGGAGAAGATTCAAAATGCGGCGCCGGTCTGGTCTATGACAGGTTGAACTTTGCTGCTTACGTCGACAACGATTATTTTGAATTCCGGAAAGGATTTATCGGTTCCATCAATTATCAATTGTTTGGACACGATGAAGAATATGTTCAGTCTGTCCTGGGAGAACCTGTGCGGGTAACCGACGTGCAGGAATTTGACGGATCACCAATGCAAACGGTGTTTTTCTATAAAAAGTTCTACGGGTATTTATTGGTGTGGCTTGATCCTGATCACAAGGTTTTTAAATTGCAGATGTATGCTAAAGACCTTGACAAAATTGATCTGTGTTTCTGATGCTGATCAGGTGAGCATGCCACCATCTACATTCAACACCTGACCGGTGATGTAAGCCGACATATCCGACGCTAAGAACACCACTGCATTTGCCACGTCAGCAGGTGTTCCGCCACGTTTAAGTGGAATAGCTTCTCTCCATTGTTTTACAGTTTCTTCGGCCAGGACGGCTGTCATCTCTGTTTCAATAAAACCGGGAGCAATTGCATTGCAACGAATATTTCTGGATCCCAGTTCCAACGCGATTGATTTTGTAAATCCGATAATTCCGGCTTTGGATGCTGCATAATTCGCCTGTCCTGCATTTCCTTTCACTCCCACTACACTACTGATGTTGATAATGCTACCGCTTCTTTGCTTCAGCATTTGTCGCTGACAGGCCTTTGTGATGTTAAAAACGGAATTCAAATTCGTCCGGATCACTTCATTAAAATTCTCCTCTGTCATTCGCATCAACAAGCCATCACGGGTTATACCGGCATTATTGACAACAATATCCAATGCCCCAAACTCGGTGACTACTCCATTCACCAATTCTTCGGCAGCTTTCATATCGGCTGCATCCGAACGGTATCCTTTGGCTTTTACGCCAAACTGCTGCAATTCCTGCTCCAATGCCAAACCTTTTTCTACTGAAGACAAATAGGTGAAAGCTACATTAGCACCATGTTGCGCCAACGTGATTGCAATTCCCCTTCCAATCCCTTTAGAAGCACCGGTAATAAGTGCAGTTTTTCCCTGGAGTAGTTTTACCATTTTTGTTAGTTGTTAGTGATTAGTGATTAGTGATTAGTTGTTAGTGATTAGAACCAAATACACTCAATAACTCAATAACTTAATAACTCAATAACTTAATAACTCAATAACTTAATAACTTAATAACTCAATCAAGCCGGTATTTTCTTCAATACAGATGCCATGGTCAATCCAATAACAGCGGGAGAATCGACAACAGTAATTCCACATTCACGCATGATTTTCATTTTAGCAGCGGCGGTATCGTCGGCACCACCAATGATCGCACCGGCATGACCCATACGTCTACCCGGAGGAGCTGTTTGTCCTGCGATAAATCCTACTACAGGTTTTGTTCCGTTAGCTTTAATCCACTTTGCAGCCTCGGCTTCCAGACTTCCACCAATTTCACCGATCATGATGATTCCTTCAGTCTCCGGATCATTCATAAAAAGTTCAACTGCTTCTTTTGTTGTAGTGCCAATGATTGGATCTCCGCCAATTCCAATAGCAGTAGAAATTCCCAGGCCTGCTTTCACTACCTGATCAGCTGCTTCATACGTCAACGTTCCGGATTTAGAAACGATACCAATTTTTCCTGGCTTAAATACAAAGCCGGGCATAATACCAACTTTACATTCACCGGCAGTAATTACACCCGGACAATTGGGTCCGATGAGGCGAGTGTTTTTATCTTTTAAATATTCTTTCACCATGATCATATCCTTCGTCGGGATACCTTCAGTGATGGTAACAATCAAACGAATCCCTGCTTCTGCAGCTTCCATTATCGCGTCCGCGGCAAAAGCCGGTGGAACAAACACAATGGAAACGTCAGCTCCTGTATTTTTAACGGCGTCAGCAACTGTATTGAATACCGGACGATCAAGATGAGTGGTTCCTCCTTTTCCCGGAGTTACTCCTCCTACTACATTTGTACCATATTCAATCATCTGAGTCGCATGGAAAGTGCCTTCACTTCCTGTGAAACCCTGAACAATAATTTTGCTTGCTTTGTTGACGAGAACACTCATTGGATGGGTATTAGTTGTTGGTTATTAGTTGTTAGAGCTTAGTGGTTAGAGCTTAGTGGTTAGTGGCTAGAGAAACGTTCCTCGCCCCCAGTCCCCCGTCCCTATTTATGCTTTGGATAATTCGAACGAAGGTAAGATGTCCCTGATTCAATTTCCAGGCTTTTGAAGCACTGCGAAAATAGAGCTTTTTTTAGGAAGAGTTCATTGGAATTTGGATAAATTTGGTCTCTTTTTCAACATGTACACAATCAACAGAACAGACCCGATTATTGCAATCGCCACCGCGCCCGGAACAGGAGCAATCGCGATTATACGCCTATCCGGTACGGGCTGTATTGAGATTGTTTCCAGGCAATTCAAATCCCTGAAAAAGAAATCACTGCACCTCACGCAAGCAGCATCTCACAGCCTTCATTTTGGCATTCTGGAAAGTGAAGACTTAGTTTTAGACGAAGTGCTGGTATCTGTATTCAAAGGCCCTCATTCTTATACAGGGGATGATACCATTGAGATTTCCTGCCATGGCTCTCCCTTATATTCAGCAACAAATTGTCTCTTCTTTCCTAAAAAAGGGTGTTCGTCATGCTCAGCCTGGAGAATTTACTTTACGCGCCTTCTTGAATGGCAAAATGGATTTGTCGCAAGCCGAAGCTGTCGCGGATCTGATCGCATCCGATTCAGGTTTTTCTCATCAACTGGCTTTACAACAAATGCGTGGTGGTTTTTCAGGAGAAATAAAAAAACTTCGGGAAGAGCTCATCCATTTTGCCTCTTTGCTTGAACTTGAATTGGATTTTGCTGAGGAAGATGTTGAATTTGCTTCCCGCAACGAGCTCATGAATACCGTGAATAAACTATTAAAGACCATTCATACACTCATTGAGTCCTTCGAGCTTGGAAATGTTATTCGTACCGGAATTCCTGTTGTGATTGCTGGTAAACCAAATGTCGGGAAAAGTACTTTATTGAATGCCTTGCTGAACGAAGAACGTGCGATCGTCAGCGAAATAGCGGGAACTACACGGGATACTATCGAAGAAGAAATTGTTCTTGGCGGCATTAAATTTCGATTCATTGATACAGCAGGTATTCGTGAAACAACCGACACCATTGAACGCATCGGTGTACAAAAGACCTATGAGAAAATAAAACAAAGTCCGATCATCCTTTATTTATTTGACATTCACGAAACCGATGCGCTTGAAGTTCAGAATGAATTGAATGATCTTCGCACACATCTTGCTCCCGATTTTCGATTAATCCCGGTTGCCAATAAGATTGACGGACATGATCCTGAGCAAGTGATTCAGGATTACAAATCAGTTCCCGGAACCATGTTCATTTCCGCGAAGGAGAAAAAAAATGTCCATGCGCTGGCTACTTTTCTGAGAGATCAATTCCAAACCGGAAATCTGAAAGGAACGGATACTACCATTTCAAACATTCGTCATGCCGATGCATTACGCAAAACTGCAGAAGCTCTTGAAAGGGTTCATGAAGGTTTATCGAATAAGATAACCAACGATTTTATTGCAGGCGACCTGAGAATTGCATTGCATTATCTTGGAGAAATTACCGGGCAGATTTCTACAGACGATTTGCTGGAGAATATTTTTTCGAAGTTTTGTATCGGGAAGTGATACGTTCACATTACATTTCAATTTCAATTTGATTTCAAATACATTTCAGAAAACAATGACCATCAGCTCCACCCTCTTTAAAGATGCCTCTCTTGTAATTGATATTGAAAAATATTCAAAGCACAAGCAACTGGAAAAGGATGACATCCTGATGGAAACAGGCGATGCAATTCAGTTCATTCCGATTGTACAATCCGGTGTCCTGCGTATTGTACGCCAGGATCCTGATGGCAAAGAGGTATTTCTGTATCATTTGTATCCCGGACAAACCTGTGCCATGGCGCTCAATTGTTGTCAGACCGGGAAAAAGAGTATGGTGAAAGCGATTGCTGAGGACAAAACAGAAATCCTGCTGATTCCTGTACAGCAAATCGAAGACTGGTTCAAATACCCGGAATGGCGTTCCTTTATTAATACAACGTACGGAAACCGGTTTTCCGAATTGTTGAATGTGATTGACATGATTGCTTTTAACAATCTTGACAAGCAACTTCTTCATTATCTGCAACAAAGAGCAAAAGCTGTGAATACCAAAGCTTTATACATTACACACCAGGAAATCGCGGATGAATTGCATACTCACAGAGAAGTTGTATCCCGGCTTTTAAGAACCATGGAAGAAAAAAGATGGTTATTCTGGGAAGAAACACCATCGAACTCCTGGTCGATTGACAGTTTCTGCATTTCAATTATAGAAATTCTGCTTTTTTAATTCTCTCCATTCAATTTTTATGATTTATCCAACAATTGTCACATGGACAGCGGTTGCTTGTCCCGACATTTGCATAAAAATAAGCAGATATCTAAATGGAAAAACTAATTCAGGAACTCCGTAATGGCAATGCCACAGTAGTTGACGTTCGTTCTTCACTTGAATTTATGGGTGGACATGTAGCGGGTAGTATTAACATACCTATGGACGAAATAGAAGAACGAATTGAAGAATTGAAAAAAATGAAAAATCTGATTCTTTGTTGCGCCAGTGGCAACAGAAGTGGCATGGTTGCCGATTATCTAAATTCAATTGACATCCCTTGTCACAACGCAGGCTCATGGCTTGATGTAAACTATTTACAACATTCAAAATAAAAAGAATTATCATCACTATACACACTACACACTTCACTCTACACACTTCACACTACACACTTCACACACACTTCACACTCATACCATACCTCACACCTTACTAAATCATGCTCTCTCTCCTCAAAAAAGCTTTCGGAATCAGTCCATCTGTAAATGTCCATGAATGGATTCAGAACGGCGCCATCATCGTAGATGTAAGAACACCGGATGAATTCAGATCCGGTCACATCAAAGGATCGCTGAATATCCCGTTGAACAATTTGCCGGGACAATTATCAAAAGTGGATAAGGAAAAACAAATTCTCACCTGTTGTGCTTCCGGAATGCGTAGCTCTTCCGCCCGACACATTTTGAAGTCAAAAGGATTTGTGCATGTACACAATGCCGGAAGCTGGGTTAGTTTAAAAAAGTATTTCAAATGATTAATTCTCTTGTACGATCACTTGCTGCCTGGAACCTGGTTCGCTGGATACGCTTTGGTTTGGGAACTTCCCTGCTGATTCAGGGAATTGTCTACAAAGATTCCTTGTCGGGTTTATTTGGTGCATTGTTGTTCTATCAGGCAATAACCAATACCGGATGTTGCGGTGTGAGTGGATGTACAACTGATCCCAATCCGAAAAATTCCTCACAAAACAGTATTACTGAATTCGTGGAAATAAAATCGAAACCTTCAGAATCTATAAAACAAAATTCTCGCTCCTGAATTTAGCTCAGGTTAGAGATATAAAACCAAAATAAAATGTCATCCTTTCAAGAATTAATCAGTTCCGGAAAACCCGTACTGGTCGACTTTTCCGCAGAATGGTGTGGTCCATGTAAAATGATGGCCCCGATCCTGGAGCAGGTAAAATCCAATGTCGGCGACAGGGTTACAATCATCAAAGTTGATGTGGATAAAAATCCTGGTGCCGCGGGAATGTATCACATCCAGGGAGTGCCTACGCTGATTTTATTTCAAAACGGAGAAATAAAATGGCGTCAATCCGGTGTTGTACCAGCCGATCATCTTACCAATATCCTCTCAAAATTTAATTAAAAGACTATGGAAAAGGTTCATTATTATGATGTAAATTTGAAATGGGATTCGGATCGCAAAGGAACTATGAATTCGCCGGTGCTGACTACTTCCATAGAAGTCGCGACACCTCCGGAATTCGCAAAGGGAATGCCGGGAATCTGGTCTCCGGAACATTTGCTTGTCGCTGCCGTCAATTCCTGTCTGATGACAACCTTTCTGGCCATTGCTGAAAATTCTAAATTGGAATTTCTTAGTTTTGAATCCGCAGCAAAGGGAAATTGGAAATAGTCGATGGTAAATTTATGATATCGGAAGTTGAACTGATGCCAAAACTTTCGATTGCTAAAAGCACTGATCCGGAAAAAGCATTACGAATACTTCAAAAATCTGAAGCTGCCTGTTTGATTTCTAATTCAGTTAAATCAAAAATAATATTCAACCCAACAATACTCGTTCCTGAAACCATATGAGAAAATTCTTATCTGTTCTTAGTCTGCTTGTTTTTATTTCAACTGTATCATTCTCCCAAAATTCAGCAGAGAAACAGGCTCCAAAGACTCAAAGCAACACTCCGATTTTAAAAAATCTGAACGTTATTGCATATGATCTGTTGATACAAAATAAAAATGACATTCAGATTGTAGACGTAAGAACACCGGAAGAATACAAAGGCGGACATCTGAAACATGCCATGAATATGGATTTCAGAAGTTCTGATTTCAAGACCCTTATCAGTACTCTTGACAAAAGCAAACCGACATTTGTTTATTGTTTATCCGGTGGTCGCTCCTCCTCTGCCGCTACTATGATGGCTGAAATGGGATTCCGGGAAATTTACAATATGGAAGGCGGAATGATGAAATGGAATGCTGCAGGCAAAAGTGTTGAAAGCGCGAACGATGCTGCAAATGAACCGGGAATGAGTCCTGAAGATTTTAAAAAATCACTTTCACCGGATAAATATACTCTGGTTGATTACAATGCAACATGGTGTGCACCTTGTAAAAAGATGTTGCCGGTTCTGCAGTCACTTGCCAATGAAAAGAAGGATAAAATGATTCTTTTATTGATTGATGCTGACAAAAACAAAAATCTGCTGAAGAGCAAAGGCATTGATGCAATCCCATATCTTGAATTGTATAAAAATGGCAACCTGCTGTGGAAGCATAACGGATACATTGAAAAACAGAAGCTTTTAGACGAAACAAAATTATAAAACACTGATTCATGTCATCTGACATGATTTTAATTGAACATTTTTCACTCTTTAACAGTTCATTTCTTCAACTTATTTTTTCCTGGCGCAATCAAACTTTTCTTTCCTTTGCACCACGAAATTATAGTCATTTATGATTGACAGGTATATTTATTCCAGAGCCGATGAGGCATTACGTGTAATTAAAAGTGGTCAGCGCGTATTCATACACGGAAGTGCCGCTACCCCAACCTACATGTTACAGAAGCTGGCGGAAAGAGCTCCCGAACTCAGAAATGTTGAACTGGTGTGTATCAGTGTTCTAGGTGATTTCCCGGTAGCCAATCCGGAATACGCGAACAGTTTTTATACAAATTCATTATTTGTCTCAGAACCCATCCGACAGGCCGTTCACGATGGCCGGGCTGATTATGTTCCGGTGTTTCTCAGTGAGATTCCGGATCTGTTTCGGAATAACATTCTGCCGTTGGATGTCGCTATTGTACAGGTATCCATTCCTGACGAACACGGCTATTGTTCCCTTGGTGTTTCTGTTGACATTGCCCGTACAGCTGTAAACCGTTCAGCACATGTTATTGCTCAGGTGAACCCCCAGATGCCAAGAACACATGGCGACGGAATGATCCATGTAGATGCCTTTCACGCACTTGTTTATGCGGATGAACCGATCCACGAAATGACTTTTGGAGAACGGGTTTCAGATGATGAAAAAAGAATTGGTGAATACATCGCGGAATTAATTCCGGATAAAGCGACGTTGCAAATGGGAATTGGCGCTATTCCCGATGCTGTACTCAGTTTCCTGGGAAATCACAAAAACCTTGGAATTCACACAGAGATGTTCTCGGACGGAGTAATTGATCTGATCGAAAGTGATGTCATCAACAATAAATTCAAAGTCAAACATCCGGGCAGAAGTGTCACCGGTTTTTGTCTGGGATCAAGAAGATTGTATGATTATGTGCACGACAATCCATCCTTCGCTTTTCATGACATTGATTATGTAAACGAAGTTTCTGTGATTCGTCAGAATCCTAAAGTACATGCCATTAACAGCTGTATTGAAATTGATCTCACAGGACAAATTTGTTCAGATTCAATTGGAACATATCAGTATTCCGGAGTTGGAGGACAGATGGATTTTATGCGTGGTGCGGCATTATCTGAAGGTGGAAAACCAATCATCGCGCTTGCATCCAGAACCCGCAAGGGTACTTCGCGAATCGTTCCATTTCTGAAACAAGGCGCCGGTGTTGTAACTACACGTGCACATGTACATTATGTTGTTACGGAATTTGGTGTCGCTTTCCTGCTCGGAAAAAACCTCAGACAAAGAGCACAAGCCCTGATCAGCATTGCACATCCTGATGACAGAGAAATGCTGGACCGTGCAGCACACGACAGGTTTGGTGGAAAATTCATTTGATTTGATCAGAACGTTTTAATCTGATCAAATTCATTCATCAGAAGTCAATCATTTCAGGCGTATCCTGTTGTGGCATATTTCCACGTTGATTCTTTTTCTCTGGAACAGATTGCTGTCTTGTTTTCCAAAACGATAAGTCAGTGTCAGCATTCCAACTCTGGATTCACGTGTCCGAATCATGTGGGAAATGTAATAATCGTTAAATGAAGTGATGTCCATTTTTCTGGTGCCAAAAACATCCGTTACATTCAGACTTAATGATCCTTTTCCTTTCCACAAATCCTGTCGTATCCCCGCATCTACTCCACTCATTCCTTTAAATCGTGATATCGGGCCCTTGAAGGGTGACATGTAATTGCCTGTTAGCTGAAATCCTGTAGTCTTTCCTAATCTCAAATTGACATTCAACCTTGCTGACCACTGTGTAGAAGCGCTTTGCAAATCCGCTTCAATATTTTTTCCGTTGATCGTATTCTGATAAACATTAAAACTACCCATGACATTGCCGAGCTTATCCATTGTATACCGAAGGATTGCTTCCGCTCCGATATTTTCCGACGAACTGTAATTGATAAAAGTAGCGGTAGAAATCCCGGTTGTACCTTCAATGGTCCGATAACGTGAAATCAATTGATCGGTGTGACGATAATAAACTGTTGTAGTCAAATTAAAATTGTTGATCATTCTTGAATAACCCAATTCAAGTGAATGAATAAATTCGGGTTTTAATTCCGGATTCCCTTTCCTGAGAAATAAGGAGTCAGAATAATCCACAAAAGGATTCAAGGAACGCATTTCCGGTCGGTTAACTCTTCTGCTATAGGAAATTTGCATATCCTGTTTATCAGAAATTATATATTTCAGAAAAGCGCTTGGAAAGAAAGCAAGGTAATCCTTACTGAAAGAAGTTGACTGCGACCTGGAATTTCCATTCGTCAGCGTTTGTTCAGCCCGTAAGCCGGCATTGTACTCAAATTTTTCCATTTCCCTGTGTACATTGAGTATGCCGCAAAAAACCTGCTCATCAAAAATAAAATGATCGGATTTTAATGCATTGGTGAGGTAGTCTGATCCGGCACTATCGAGGCTGGAAATTATCTGATCGTTATCGAATTGACGCAAGGTATTTTTTAAACCCGCTTCAAACTTTGAATTGTCTTTTATTGGCTGGACAAAATCAATCTGACTGATGATGGTCTGATATGTATTCAGGTTATCACTCAACTGATAAGGTTTATCCTTGTCAAAATATTTGCTGCTTGATAAACTACTTTCTTCTGTTCTTTCATTGGAAGTATAATTAACACTGCCGGAAAGCTCACGCTTAGAACCTGTCCAGGTTCGTTTGTAATCCAGTCCTGCATCATAACTCGTGTTTTTATCTACTTCAGTAGACATCGTGTAATAGCTTTCATCACATTACCAAGACTATTCATAAAAGAGTAATCCGACTGACCAGGCTGATCATTTTCCGTCTTGTAACGGAACCATTTATCCCAAGAACATTGTTTTTATTGAGATAAAAATCAGCACCGATTTTTCCGGTGTGAAATTCAGATTTATTTGTGGAATGTGAATTGTACTCATAGGAATACCGATCCTGTCCCGGGAAATAATTATCCTGATCGCCCGATCCGGTGTTAGTACGGTTTTCATGGCGAAATGAATAGTTCGCATAGAGATTCATTTTGGAGCTCCTGTTATTTAGTCCAAGCGAAAAGTTGTACTTATCATTGGTGCCAACTCCGGCAGCGACATTTCCATTCATCCCCTGCAATTTGCCTTTCTTGGTTTTGATATTGATGATTCCTCCCATTCCGTCAGCATCGTATTTCGCGGATGGATTTGTAATGACTTCTATCTGATCGACAGCACTGGCCGGAATCTGCTGGAGAACTGCTTTTCTGTCACCACCCAGCATACCTGATGGTTTTCCATCGATGAGGATGGTAACATTTTCTGTTCCACGCAGACTCACTTTTCCATCCATGTCAACATTCACGGAAGGAATATTGGAAAGTACTTCAGTAACAGTTCCTCCGGTATTGACTATGTTCTTATCGACATTGTAAACTTTTCTCTCCAGTGAATTGATCAGGTCGGGCCTTTCAGCGGAAACATTGACTTCTTTCAATCTGGCAGTACTTGGATCAATAGAAATAATGCCTGCATCCACTTCAACATTTTGCGGAGTGATGACCATAGGTTCAGTAAACTGAATACCATATCCAAGAATTGTGATCTTGAGACGAAAGCGCCCCATGGGTAAATCTTCTATGAGAAATTTACCTTTTGTGTCGGTCAGTGCACCACCAACCATAGAAGAATCACGGGGTTTGATCATGACGACGGAAGCATACTCGACCGGTTTATTGGTTTTGGAATCAATGATTTTCCTGACAATTTTCCAATTTTAGGCATGGCGTTACGCAGGAATCCGAACCGGGTCTGTTCATCCTCCCTGAATCCTGTGCTTTCAGAAAAAACCTGCGCTGACAAAAAGCGCGATGAGAAAAAATAATCTTATGGCATTCGTTTGCTTTCCATCGCTGCAAAGGTAATCATTTGGGTAGGTCAGACTAACTATAAATATTTCTTCATTCGTCCTTAAGAATCGTTAACCTGTTCAAGTTCAAGGATCGAGAATGGAGAATACAGAATAAATTATGCTGATTCTGAATGAAAATTGAACCGCCTTTGTAAGTATCTTTATCGGATCAAATTCCAAGATGACACCACTGGCAGAAAGGATGCGCCCAAATGATCTTGACCATTATATTGGCCAGGAACATCTTGTTGGCGAAGGAGCAATTCTAAGACGCTCCATTCATTCAAATTCAATTCCATCCATTATTTTCTGGGGTCCTCCGGGTGTTGGTAAGACTACGTTAGCCGGAATTATTGCACGTCAACTTCGCAGACCTTTTTATGTTTTGAGCGCTGTAAGTTCAGGTGTAAAAGATGTACGGGAAGTCATTGAAAAAGCAGCCCGGTATGCTACGGAATTGAAAGAAGTTCCGGGAGCCCGGTTTTGTTCATCGATGAAATTCACCGGTTCAGCAAAAGCCAGCAGGATTCATTATTGGGTGCTGTTGAGAAAGGACTTGTAACACTCATTGGCGCGACTACGGAAAATCCTTCCTTCGAAGTAATCTCTCCATTGCTTTCAAGATGCCAGGTCTATGTTCTGAAAGAATTATCAAAGGATGATCTTGTGCGAATCCTGGATCAGGCGATGAAAACAGATCCGATTTTACAAAAACGAAAAATAAAACTTGAAGAGACTGAATCATTACTTCGTTTATCAGGTGGTGACGCACAAATTGCTGAATCTGTTTGAACTGGTTGTCAATACTTTTCCGGAATCTGAAGAAGCCGTGATTACAAACGCTGTTGTGCAGGACATCGCCCAGGAGAAAACTGCTCTTTACGACAAAGGTGGTGAGCAACATTACGACATCATCAGCGCATTTATAAAATCCATGCGAGGTTCTGATCCAAACGCGGCAGTGTACTGGCTAGAAAGAATGATGCAGGGAGGAGAAGATCCATTGTTCATTGCGCGCAGAATGGTCATTCTCGCTTCCGAAGATATTGGGAACGCGAATCCTACCGCTATAGTAATTGCAAATGCTTGTTTTGAAGCTTGTCAAAAGATCGGTTTTCCGGAAAGCCGGATCATACTTTCTCAAACTGCCGTATACCTCGCATCTTCGGCTAAAAGCAACGCGTCTTATATGGCTATTGAAGAAGCATTGTCGCTGGTAGATAAAACCGGTGATCTTCCGGTGCCTTTAAATATCCGCAATGCACCGACTAAACTCATGAAAGAGCTTGGTTATGGTAAAGGCTATGATTACGATCATTCGAAGGAAGGAAATTTCGCTAAACAGGAATTTTTACCTCAGGGAATCAGTGGAAGTAAATTATATGATCCGGGAAACAATCCAAGGGAAAATGAACTACGCTTATTCCTCCAACATCTTTGGAAGGAGAAATACAATTATTGATTCAATATCATATCAACCTTCAGTAAATTCCTGATTTTTACTTAAGGTCTCTGATCGGAATTCACGGTTCCTGAATCCAGAATAGGAATGACCTATTCGTGACATTCCCTGTTCAATGTTCTAATATTTTTGCATCTTTACGCAGAAGCAGACTTGTGAAAAAACACTCATCCCTCTACTTTTCTTTCCTCCTCTTCTTACAGTTTTCCTGTAAAAAAGAAAATGATCGTCCTCAATGGGATGTCGCAGTGACAGGTCCGATCCTGAAAGCCAGATTGAGTATTGACCAGTTGATCGCCGATTCATTGCAACAAATCAATCCTGACGGGTCAGTAAGTATCTTTTACTCATCAGATGTCTTCAAACTTGATCCTGATTCTCTGTTTAAAATTCCGGATACAACATTAAAGACCCTGAACATCTGGCAATTCATTCCATATCCAGTTCAACCCAACACTCCATTCTATAGTGTAAATAACAATATTCGATTGGGAATTTCAGGTCCTCAGCTTACAGAAGTATTAATCCGTTCAGGTAAAATAAGACTTGAAATTCGAAACACATTACCAACCAAGTAAAAGTGACCTACATTATTCCGAAAGCAATGAAAGATGGTTTGCCTTTTAAAGTTCAGGAATATGTCGACTCCGGGTCTGTAACATCTCCGGTTACTTTTAGTGGAACATATGATCTGGATGGATATTTATTTGATCTTACCGGTGCTGCCGGAAATCAAACCAACACGGCATATTACAATGTTGAAGCAGTATCTGATCCCAATGGCCAGGTGTTCACTATTTCAATGGGCGATACTTTAATTAATTTTAAATACTGTCATTCTCAGTCTTGTTCCTGAATATGGAAAAGGATATCTCGGCCAAAACAATTCATCAGACCAACGAGGTACTCCGGAATTGGCGATTAATTCAAAGTGGTACTGTTCAGCTTGACAGTCTTTCGATGGGATCTTAAAATTGAGAACGGACTTGGAGCGGAAGTTAAGACCTTGCATCATCTTTCAATCAAAGAATGAACACCCCGGAACTACAATTGATCTCCTTGCTCCAACTGCCTTCAGATCGTTACATCAATCTCAACAGGGCTACTGAAACCGGGAATCCTTTGTCACCTGTCAGCCCAACCTATACCACGCTTCATTTAGACAATTCAAACAGCAACCTGATTGACCTTGTTAGGAATTTACCGGATAGGTTTTAGTACGATCTTACATTTCCAGTCTGAACCCTTTGGGTAACGTTTCGAGCAATAGCATTTCTTATATCATGACCATTTGGTGAACAAGCACATCTGACCTTCAATTACCATTAAGGTTTGCGTTGAATCAGGTTCAACTCGCAGACACACAGGAAATCGCGACATCGGATCTGTTGAATCTCGATCCGGTTGGACTCCTCAACTTTCACGCTTCTTGCTGATAATGGCTTTCATTTTACCATGGATCTTCAGCTGTTTCTGTTGAATGAAAACGGTGTAATGACCGATTCTCTGCTCATACCTTCTTCGATTGCATAAGCCAACACCGATGCATCCTTCAGGTAATTTCCAAAGAACAAAAATACCAATTCCCGTTGATGCATCCACCAAGCAACATTTGCTTGATGCGGAGAAGATGCAATCCGTGCAAAATTCACTACTCCTTCTTATCCCGGCCTTGTACAGATGTACTCGGTTATCACCTGGACCTGGAAATTAATTGATGGAATTTATTCAATACGTTAATTTTCTATAAACGCTGTCTTATTCTTTTGCTTTTTCCTTTTCGCCTCAATTCATTTTGAAAGCAGGAACATGGTAGCTTGATTCTTTCGGAAGGATACGCAAAAAAGTCGAAGATTGAATTAAGTACAGGATATGATTTCGAGTGATGCTATCACGAATAAACTTGCCTCTTCTTATTTTTCCTTGATTCCATCAATACTGATATGAAAGATGAGGTCAACAAAATCTCTTTGCCGTAAATCGTTTTGGGGCTGATGCAAGTTACGCGATTACTTATTCGCATGACTGGATAAATTATTTCAGAAAAGAAGGATTTTCATGGAACATCGGCATTGCTGATCTGAATCATCTTCAGTAGTTTTACCCGCGATGCGTTTGAAATTTACTTCAGAGAATTCTGCATATGCAGGAAAAACC